>NZ_JACESD010000009.1:0-73245 GCF_013911995.1 Euryhalocaulis sp. | reverse complement strand
TCCGCCAGCAGGTCGATGAAGCCGTCGCGGGCCGCGGCGTCCAGCGCCGAGGTCGGCTCGTCCGCGATGATCAGCTCCGGCGCGCCGATCAGGGCGCGGGCCGCGGCCACGCGCTGTTGCTGACCGACGCTGAGATCGCTGGCGGGCCGGTCGATCAATTCGTCTTCCAGACCCAGACGCTGCAGGAGCCGGCGGGCCTCATCCGTCACCGAGCCGCCTGTTTCAGCCGCGCGGGCGGCGCGCTTTGCGGAGAAGCGGCAGGGCAGCGCCACGTTTTCGATCACCGAGAGATAGGGAAGCAGGTTGAAAAGCTGGAAAATCACGCCGAGCTTTTCGGCCCGGAAACCGTCCCGCCGCGCCGCGCTCATCTGCGTCAGATCGGCGCCCAGAACCTCAAGCTCGCCGTTGTCCGGAGTCAGCACGCCGCAGATCAGCCCCAGCAATGTGGACTTGCCGCTGCCGCTGGGACCTTGCAGGAAAACCCGTTCCCCGCGCGCCACCGTCAGCTCCGGCATGTCGATCACCGGCGCGCCGTCCGGCCAGGCAAAACGCAGGGCGCGGGCGCTTATCGCGGGATCGGCGGGCGCGGCCACGATTACTGGTACGCTTCCAGGCTGGTCAGGGTCAGCGTGTAGGCAGCGTCGCTCAGCGCGTCCTCATGCTTCTGGGTCTTCAGGCCGCCCTCGACCCAGACGGCGTCCCAGATGCTTTCCACCTTCACCGGCTTGTCCGCCTTCACATAGACGATCTGGTTGGGCGGAGGCGGCGGGGCGTGGATACAGGCGCCGGCATAGGGCACCAGCAGAAATTCGGAATATTCGTTGGTCTTGTTGAAATTGAACGGAATGACATAGCCGGGGATGCGCACATGCTGGCCATCCAGCGATTCAACAACATTGAAAGTGCCGATCTGCACCATTTCGTCCTTCGCGCTGCCTTCGCGGATATCGGAAACGCGCGTCATGTGCTCCTGCATCAATTCCTTGAGAATCTTGCTCTCGCCCACCGGCATGAGGTCATCCCAGGTGAGCTTGCGCGGCGCGTCCGGCGTGCCGGTGTTCGCCGCGCCCGCGCCGGCAGACGCGGAGGCGGAGGGCGTTTCAGCGGTCCTGGCTTCGGCGCGGTCGCCGGCCTCGCCGCACGCGGTCAGCGTCAGCGCGATCAGAACAAGAGTTGAAAATATGACTTTCATGGAATCCCTTCCGTCGAACATCCATGACGGCATATATGAGTGAAATAAGGCTCGCAAAGGCCAAGATGTTATACTATAACATTTTTAGCCGGACCACCCGCCCCATCAGGGACTGAATGCCCACTCCATGACCGCTGCGCTTCTGACCAGTCTTATTGCCGCCGCCATCTCGGCCGGGGCGCTCGTCCTCGTGGCTTCACGAGCCGAATGGACGCAGCGTCACGCCGGACTGTTCGCGGCGTTCGCCTCCGGCGCGCTGATCATTCTGTCGCTGTTTCATCTGGCGCCGGAAGCCATGGAGAAAAGCCCGCGCGCTTTCTTTTTCATTCTGGGCGGCATCGCTCTGGGCTTCCTGTTGCAGACTGTTCTTGGCGCGGCGGCGGGCGCACGGCGGCGGGTTCTGACGCTGGGCGTGATCCCGGCCATCGGCATCGCCATTCATTCCTTCGTGGATGGCGGCGTCTACGCCATCACCTTCCAGGCCGACCTTGTAACCGGGGTGCTGACCGCGCTGGGCCTGATGGTCCACGAATTTCCGGAAGGCATCATCGTTTTCGTCTTGCTGACGCGCGCCGGCATGGCCGCGCGGCCGGCCTTCTGGCTGTCGCTGTTCGCCGCCTCCCTGACCACGCCGCTGGGCGTTCTCACGATAGCGCCCTTCGTTGAGGGGATGGGAACGGTGGCGCTGGCAGAGATGCTGGGGCTGTCCGCCGGACTGCTCTTCTATGTCGGAGCGATCAATCTGGCGCCGAGCCTGAAGACGAAGCCGCTGCGGCGCGTCTGGGCGGCGCTGGCCGCAGGCGGCGCAATGGCCATCGCCATCACGCTTGCGCACGCGCAGGTCTGATTGCACCCGCCCGGCCTGTTCAAAAAACACGGAGATGGCCGATGACCCGGCAGGACCCTGTCTCGTTCTTCGATCAGCAACACGCTGAAAACTACGACGCCCGCAATGAGAGAATGACGGCGATTGTCGGCAATCTCCATTTTCTCATGGATCTCGTGCTCGGCGATTTGCCCGATGATGCGCGCATCCTGTCCGTCGGGGCCGGAACGGGATCGGAGATTATCGCCCTGGCGGAGCGGCGCCCGGGCTGGACATTTGTCGCCCTCGAACCCTCGCAAGCCATGCACGCCAATTGCCGCGAGAAAATCGGGACAAACGGGCTCACCGGCCGCTGCGAATGCGTGAATGGCTATCTGTCGGACCTTGATGAGCACGAAAAATTCGATGCGGTCCTGTGCCTGCTGGTTACGCAATTCATTCTGGACACGGCCGAACGGCAGGAGATGTTCGATGCGATGGCGGCGCATCTGCGGCCCGGCGGCTATCTCATAAACGCTGAAATCAGCGCCGACATAGCCTCGCCGAAATTCGACGGCATGGTCGAAAAATGGGCGGCGATGCAGGCGCAGCGAAACATGACCGCCGAAGAGGTTTCCAAAAGCATTTCCATGATGAAGCAGCATGTCGCGGTAGTCCCGCCGGCGGACATCGAAGCCATGTTGGCGAACAGCGGCCTATCCAACCCCACGCAATTCTTCCAGTCGCTTTTGATCCACGCCTGGTACGGGCGGAAGTAACAACCGGGCCGGTCGCCGCTTGCGGGCGAGCGTGGCTTATATCCCGGCGGCGGGATCGGCGGATTTTAGAAGGAGGAATGGTGGAGCCAGGCGGAATCGAACCGCCGACCTCGTCATTGCGAACGACGCGCTCTCCCAACTGAGCTATGGCCCCTCACCTATGGGAGGCACGGCTATATGGCGGCGCCCTTGCCGGTGTCAAGCGGACGGCGCCGCAGTGCTTGCGGCATCCGCATGCGGCGGGATACAAGACGCCTCAATCTAGCGATTTTCGGAGGTTTCGCGTGGCGGGAATTCTTTGCTGGCTGATTTCGACCATCATTTTTCTGGTCCAGCTCGTCATCATCATCCAGGCGGTTCTGTCCTGGCTGATCGCCTTCGACGTCATCAATCGCCACAACCAGCTGGTCCAGTCCTTCTGGCATTTCTCCAACTCGCTGACTGAGCCGATACTGCGCCCCATCCGGAACGTGATTCCGCCGATCGGGGGCGTGGACATCACCCCCATCATCGCGCTGATCGGCCTTGAGCTGATCAAGAAGCTGCTCTGCTGGGCGATCTTCCAGATCGCCTTTTGAGTGATGCGCTGGAATCCGTCTCTGACGGGTTCCGCCTGCGCGTCCGCCTGACGCCGAACGCCAGCGGCGACCGGTTCGAGGGCGCGTTCAGGGACGCCGCAGGCCGGCAATATCTCAAAGCGCGCGTGCGGGCCGTTCCCGAAAAGGGCAAAGCCAACACCGCCCTGATCGCGCTGGCGGCAAAAGCGCTGTCTGTGCCCAAAGGCGCCGTGACCCTTGAGTCCGGCTCCACGTCGCGCTTGAAGACGCTGCATATTTCGGAATCAGGCGCGCTGGCGCGCGCGGAAGCCCTGCTGGAGACTTGATCATGAGCGCCGCCATCATCGACGGAAAATCCATCGCCGCCGACCTCCGCGCCCGCGTGGGCGAGGCCGTTACGGCCCTGAACGCCGAACACGGCGCGTCTCCCGCGCTGGCCGTGGTGCTGGTGGGAGAGGATCCGGCCAGCCAGGTCTATGTCCGCAACAAGGTGAAATTCACCGAGGAAGCAGGCATGCGCTCCGTCGAGCACAAGCTGCCCGCCGACACCGCCGAGGCCGATATCGTGGAGCTGGTGCAGGGTCTGAACGCCGATCCGCAGATTGACGGCATCCTGGTCCAGCTTCCCCTGCCCCGGCATATCGATTCCGACCGCGTGATCGCGGAAATCGACCCGGACAAGGATGTCGACGGCCTGACCGAGACCAACGCCGGACGGCTGCTTCTGGGCCGCCCGGGCCTGCGGCCCTGCACGCCCGCGGGCTGCGTGACGCTGGCCGAATCCGTTCGGGACTCGCTGGAGGGGCTGCACACCGTCGTTCTGGGCCGCTCCATCCTGGTCGGCAAGCCGGCGGCGATGTTGTTCCTGGAGAAGAACTGCACCGTCTCCATCGCCCATTCCCGCACGCAGGACCTGCCCGGCCTGTGCCGTCAGGCCGACATCCTGATCGCCGCGGTGGGCCGCCCGGAAATGGTCAAGGGCGACTGGATCAAGCCGGGCGCCACGATCATCGATGTCGGCATCAATCGCATCGACGCGCCTGAGAAGGGCGAAGGCAAGACCCGGCTGATCGGGGATGTCGACTTCGCCGCGGCAAGTAAAACAGCCGGCGCAATTACACCTGTACCCGGCGGCGTTGGCCCGATGACCATTGCGGGACTGTTGCGCAATACCGTTCTGGCCGCTTGCGCCAGACGCGGCTGGCGCAAGCCCCCGGCGCTCTAGCGCGCTAGCGGCTTCTATGTCGCGGGCGTCGCCTCGTTCGAATATACGATCGAGGATGAGAACGGGAACATCTCCACGGCCAGCGCCGACCTGACAATCTGGGACGAATATGACCCCGACGCCAGCGGCAGCGAGACGGCGGAGGCGGCTGCCGAACTGGCCTTTCTGGACGCCACGCCCGCCGGCGCGCCTGATGATCCAGGGATTGCGGCTCTGGACTTTCCGGGCGGCGATGGCGGGCCGCGTCTTTTTGCCGATCTCTGGGTCAAGCCCGGCTCCGTCGACACGCCCGCGGAGCTGTTTTCCGAGGCGTTTTATTTCGCGGCCATCGAAGCGTTCTAGGTTGCCCGTCTAGGCGCGCCGGAAACGCCGTTTCAAGGCAAGTTTCCGAAGGAGTCTCGCTGCGCCGGGCCATAGAGAGCGCCGGGACTGGATATGCGCGAGAGCGTCGCTCACGAACGTGGCGCGGGCCCGATGTTCGGCCGTGGCTGAACGCTCTTTCCGCAGCGCGTCGAGTTCGGCCAGAAGCTCCCTCTCAACAGCGTTCAGAACCTCCGGCGGCCCTTCCGCCGCCAGACGCCTGATACCGTCAGAACCGGCCACTTGCGTCGCCGCGTTTCCGACCCGCTTTTCCATGACAGGCCCCACAATGCCCCAAGCGGGAAAAATCCCGCCGGACATTATAGCACCATTACGACATCCGCGTTGCAGCGTTATTCAAGCGGTATCGAGCGTCAGCTCCACAAGGCGCGAGAGCTTGGTCTCGGCAATGCGCACCATGTTCTCGAATTCACGCACGTCCTGAAAGTCGGCCATGACCTCGGACGCCTCCTGCAGCGTCGCGCGTATCTGCTCCAGATCGTCCAGCACCTGCCGCGTCGCGTAATAGGCCATTGCCCCTGCCGTTCCCGAAACCGGCGGCCATTCCCCGCCCTGCACAGCGAAGATTAATCCTTACCCGATACCAAGGCGTTGATCTGAAACTTAAAAATTTAAATCTCCCGGCCAGACCTTAACGAGATCGTACACGCCTTGCCCGCGGGCGCAGGCGCGCCGCCGGGATAAAAGGATCGGGTTTTCCAGGGGAGGAAGGAGAAAATGGTGCCGCTTAGGTGACTCGAACACCTGACCCCATCATTACGAATGATGTGCTCTACCAGCTGAGCTAAAGCGGCCCCGTTTGAAGCGCGCGGAAGCTAATCTCTCCGCCGCGCGGGGGCAAGCGCGCAATGAAGCTGCACTGACATTCACGCAAGGAGCGTCAGCTGAACTTGCGTGAACGGGTCAGGGCGTCATCCCCCGCTTCCTCGTATGTCTCGCCTTCCGGGCCCGGGTCATCGGGCGGCGGCGGGGGCGGGCTGGCCTCCGGCGCGCGATCCTTGTCTTTCGGCCTGGCGGCGCGCGGTTTCCGCGGCTTGGGCGCCGGTTCGGGTTTTTCCGGTTCGGATTCCGGCTCCGGCGTCTCTTCCGGCGGCGCGATAACCGCGGCCGAGGCATAGTCCGGCTCGACGGCCGGTTCGGGCTTTTCCGGCTCCGGCGCGGGCAGCGCGGCCAGCGGCGGGGCAAGCTGGATCTCGCGCTCATAACGCTCATGGCGCGGATGGATCAGCTTGGCGGCGTCGCCATAGCTGAACACCATGCGCATCCAGTCCTCGTCGCGATAGTCGAAGGCCGGCCCGTCGGGGTCGAGGTCCGACCAGTCGGCCTCGCCCGGCGCGCTGGCCGCGCGGTCGATCCAGTCGCGCGCCTCTTCGATATGGCCGCTCTTGTGCTCGATCTGGGCCATCAGGCCGCAGAGCCGGGCGCTGGGCGCGTCGCGGTCGATCAAGGGTTTCAACTCGTCCCGCGCCTTTACCATGTCGTCGCGCAGCAGCGCCGCCTCGGCGCGCTGGATGCGGCTTTCGCGGTGATCGGGATTGAGCGCGGCGAGTTTTTCCAGCCGCTCGGCGCGGTCAAGATTGGGCTCGTCCGGTTTCAGGTCCCGCCACGCAATGGCGAGCGCGGGATGCGGCGCGGCGCGCCAGGAATCCTCGATCAGGCGAGAAGCCTTGCGCGGATAGCCGCCCTCCAGCAACAGGCGGGAGGCCAGCGCCACGGCGGGCGCAAAACCGGGCGACAGGCGCGCGGCGGTCTCTGAAAGGCGGCCCGCGCGCTCCATCTGGCCCTGCGTCTCCGCCTGGCGCGCCTGCGCGGTCAGCAGCACGGCGCGGCGGCGCTGCGCGTTGTCGGGCGGCACATGGGCTTCCGCCTCGCCGGTTTTCAGGGTTGCGGCCGCGTCGTTCCACTTGGCCTGACGGACCTGCGCCTCGAACAGCGTCTCGAACGCCCAGCGGCTGGCCGGGCGCGCCTCGAAGGCCGCGCGGGCGTGTTCGCTGGCGCTGGCCAGATCTCCGCGCTCGAACGCCGCGGCGGCAAGGCCCCGGCGGCCGACCACTTCCGTGCCGGGCGATTCCAGCAGCAGGCGGTATTGCGATTCCGCTTCGCCGATCAGCCCGTCGGCTTCCGCCGCGCGGGCGGTGAGAATGCGGGAAATGGCCGGACGGTCCAGAAGGCGGCCCGCGCTCTGCGCCTGTTTTCGCGCCTCCCCGCCCTCGCCCGAGGCCGAGGCGATCAGCGCCTTTTCCAGCGCGTCATAGCCGCGCGTCTGGCGCGAACGCGCCGCCGAGTCCCGCAGCCGTTCGGGCAAGTTCATCAACCAGCCGATGGAGCGCCACAGCACCGCCATCAGCACGCCCAGCGTCAGCAGGATGAACAGCGCCGCCCCGGCCGTGGTCTCGAAGACCCAGCCGCGGAATTCCAGCGTCGCCGCGCCGGGCGAAGCGGCGATCCAGGCCGCAAAGGCCGCCGCGAGGGCGGCGATAATCAGGATCGGGACCAGGCGCCTCATGGGGCGGCCTCCATCAGTTGATCACGTAAATCGTCAAGGGCGGAAATCGCCTGGCGCCGGGCGCGGGCATCATCCAGCCAGTCGCTGGCGGCGTCGGCGGGCGCGCCGGTCAGGCTTTCCATGGCTTGAATGGCGGCTTCGAGGTCGCCGGCTTTCAGGCTGGCGCGCGCGACATCCAGCGGATCGCCGGAGGCTTCCTCGTCAGAGCGCCGGAGCGTGCCAAGCCCGGAGAAAGCGCCGCGCGCGCGCTCGGCGAGGCTCGCCTCGCCCTGCCGCGCCGCGCGCACCTCCGAGACGGGCAAGGTTTCCAGAAGCTCGGCCTCCGTCGCCACGCCGGCTGCGGCCAGCGGGCGCAGAACATCCAGCGCCCGGGCGTCGGTTTCATTCTCCAGCGCCGCCAGCTCCAGCTGGAACGGCGCGCCGCGCAGGGCGGCCTCGCGCAGGGCGGCGTACTGGAAGGCCGTCTGAGCCTTGCGGTCGCTCCCCGCACTCTGCTCCAGCGCCGTCAGGCGGGTTTGCAGGGACTGGAGCTGAGACTGCGCCTGTTGCGCGTTGCGGTTGGCCGTATCAGCGCGGTTCAAGGCCTCGCCCGCGCGTTCATCCTGTCCCGAGGGACGCGATTCCAGCGCCGCGATACGGTCCAGCAGCGTATCCAGACGCTGCCGCAGCGGCGCGGGGTCGAAACGCTCGCCATTCTGGCCGCTTCTGACCTCTTCCACCTCTTCAGACAGCGTGGTCAGACGGCTTTCCATATCCGCCAGCTGGTTGCGCGCCTGTGAATCCTCGGTCGAGGGCGCGGGCGCGTTCGCCAGACGGCGTTCGAGCGCGGACTGATCTTCCTCAAGCTTTGCGATGCGGGCTTCCAGCGGGCCGAGATCGACAGTCTGCGCGGGCGCGGCGTCCGGCGCGCGGCGGTCCAGCCACCACGCGGCGGATCCGCCCAGCGCGCCGCCGACAAGCGCGGCGAAGATGATCGAGAAGACAAGCGCGCCGAAACCAACGCCGCCGGATTGGCGCGTGTCTCTGACTTCAGCGAATTCGGCGTCAATCGGTTCTGACTCGGGCGGGGCCGCGCCGGGGTCGTCGCTCTTGGGATCGTCGCTCATGGAGCCTCGTGTCTGTGCGGACGGTCTCTATGTAGGATGCCGCCCACCGGGCGAACAAGTCAGCGCGCCCGCCGGCAGATGCGATCCAGCGTCGCGAGGAGAGATTCCTCATCCGGTTTGGCCGCGGTTTCATAGGGAATGAAAAGCGGCCCCGCGGCGTTCCTGCTGATCGTGACATAGCGGAAAAGCCGGGCGATCCGGGCCGGGACCACAAGCGTAAAGGCCTCCGCCGCGCGCGCGGAATGAAACAACACCACGTCTATGCCGCCCGCTTCGATGGCCTCCTGCGCGGCCTTAGGAATCGAATCGGCGGCGGCGGCGCGATAGACGATGCTGCGGTCGACCGAATAGCCGGCCTTCCCCAGCGACTGATGGATTTTCGCGGCGATATGTTCGCCTGAAGCGAACAGAACCGGCCCGCCCGCCGGGTCCAGCGTCCGCTGCGAAAGAGCCAGCAAATCGTCCGCATCGCCCGCGGCGCTCTCCACGTCCGCGAAGCCGGCCTCCCGCGCCGCTTCCGCCGTGGCGTCGCCGACGCACAGCGCCCGCAGGCGCGCATCGCTGAGCGCGGCGAAGGCGCGGACGCCGTTGGCGCTGGTGAACAGGACCGCCTGATATTGCGACGGGTCGCGGTTCAGCTTTGGCGCGGGTTCAATAGTCAGCAGCGGCGCGACCAGCGGTTCATAACCCCGTTCGCGCAGACGTTCGGCCGTCTTGGACGCGCCCGGTTCGGAGCGGGTGATCCAGATTTTCTTCAAAGTTCGTACCGGATGGCGTCGCCCGCCTCCTCGCGGATTTCACCGCCAATCGTCTCGCCCAGCATGCGGGCGATGGCGACGAAATCGCCCGACAACGGCGCGCGGGCGTCACGCGCCCATTTCTGCGCGCCGTCCGGGGTCAGAGCCTCCCCCCGCAGCCGCAGATCGCCGTCTGCGATCTCAGCCAGCGCGGCGATGGGCGTGCGGCAGGAGCCGTCGAGCGCGGCCAGAAAAGCGCGTTCGGCGGCGATGGCGATGGTCGTCTGGCGGTCCGCGACATGGGCGGCGATCTCCAGCGCCCGCGCATCGTCCTCCCGCACTTGCAGGGCCAGCGCGCCCTGCGCGGCGGCGGGCAGCATGACCTCCACCGGCATGGGATTTTCGGTCAGTTCGGGACGGCCGAGACGTTTCAGGCCGGAAACGGCCAGATAGGTGGCGTCCGCCTCACCCGCCGCGATCTTGTCCAGCCGCGTCCCGACATTGCCGCGCAGATTGACGATCTCCAGATCCGGGCGCCGGTTCAGCGTCTGCGCCTGACGCCGCAGGCTGGCCGTGCCGATACGGGCGCCCGCGGGCAGGTCGTCCAGCGTGGCGGCGTCATAGCAGATGAACGCATCGCGCGGGTCCTCGCGCGGCGGACTGCCGGCCAGAACCAGACCGTCCGGATTTTCCGTCGGCACATCCTTCATGGAGTGAATGGCGAGACCGATCCGGCCCTCCAGAAGCGCTTCCTCGATCTCTTTCGTGAACAGGCCCTTGCCGCCCGCCTCGATCAGGCGGCGGTCCTGGATCCGGTCGCCGCTGGTCTTGATGACCTCGATCGGGAAGAGGCGTTCTTCCTCTTCCACCGGCACTTCCAGCGCAACGGCCAGCGCGCGGCGGACCTGTCTGGTCTGGGCCAGCGCCAGGGGGGAGCCGCGCGTTCCAATGACAAGGGGTGATTGCATGGAGGGGATCGGGGCCTTAATCGGTTGGACTGACATGGCTTTTGCCGCCGACCCATCCAAACCGCAAGGCGCGTCCGCTTCAAGCGGGCTTGTCGTGCTGGGGCTTGAAACAAGCTGCGACGAAACCGCCGCGGCGGTCCTGCGCCTGCGCGAGGACGGGTCCGCCGAGGTGCTGGCCGACTGCGTCTATAGCCAGATCGAGGAACACACCCCGTTCGGCGGAGTGGTGCCGGAGATCGCCGCCCGCGCCCATGTCGACGCGCTGGACGCGCTGATCCGGCGCGCGCTGGACGAGGCGCAAATGGGGTTCGCGGATCTGGACGCGGTCGCCGCGACATCCGGCCCCGGCCTGGTGGGCGGGGTGATGGTGGGGCTGATGACGGCGAAGGCGATTTCGCTGGCCGCCGATATTCCGCTGATCGCGGTGAACCATCTGGAGGGGCACGCCCTCTCCCCGCGCCTCACCGGCGCATGCCCGTTCCCCTATCTTCTGCTTCTGATTTCCGGCGGTCATACGCAGCTTCTGGCGGTGGATGACCTGACCGAGATGACGCGGCTTGGCTCCACCATCGACGATGCCGCGGGCGAGGCGTTCGACAAGACCGCCAAGATCATGCAGCTGGGCTATCCCGGCGGACCGGCGATGGAGCGGGCGGCGCTGAGCGGCGACGCAACCCGCTTCGACCTGCCGCGTCCCCTGACCCGCTCGCCCAATGCCGATTTCTCTTTCGCCGGGCTGAAGACCGCCGCCCGCCGGGCCTGGGACGCGCTGGACAATCCGGACGAACAGGACCGTAACGATCTGGCCGCTTCCGTTCAGGCGGCCATCGCGGACTGCCTGGCCGACCGGTCGCGCAAGGCGATGGCGATGTTTATCGAGCGCCACCCGGACGAGGCGGCGCGCCGCTTCGTGGTGGCCGGGGGCGTGGCTGCGAACAAGGCGGTGAAGAGCGCGCTGGAGGCGGCCTGCGCCGATTTCGGCTTTACGCTCAGCGCCCCGCCCGCAAAATGGTGCACAGACAACGCCGTGATGATCGCCCTTGCCGGGGCGGAGCGGCTGAAACGCGGCGAGATCAGTGATCTGGACGCGCCGGCGCGCCCGCGCTGGCCGCTGGACCAGCGCGCCGCCGCCGATGACCCCGCCTCCGGCGCGGGCAGAAAAGGACCCAAAGCATGAGTGAAGCCTTCTCCAAAGTCGCCGTTCTGGGCGCGGGCGCGTGGGGCACGGCGCTGGCGCAGGTGCTGGCCCGCGCAGGCCGTGACGTCGTCCTGTGGGCGCATGAGCCGAGCGTGGTCGAGGCGATCCGCGAGGAAGGCGAGAACGAGATTTACCTGCCCGGCGTTGACGTGGAAGACGGCGTCACCGCCACCGGCGATTACGAGGACCTGGCCGACTGCGAGGCCGTGCTGGCCGTGGTGCCGGCGCAGCATCTGCGCAGCGTTCTGGAAGGCGCCGCGCCGCATATCGCCAAGGGCGCGCCCGTGGTGCTGTGCGCCAAGGGGATCGAGCGCGACACCGGCAAGCTGATGACCGACGTGCTGGCCGAAACCCTGCCCGGCGCGCCAGCGGCGGTCCTGTCCGGTCCCAGCTTCGCCATTGATGTCGCGCGCGGCCTGCCCACCGCCGTCACGCTGGCCTGCGCGGACGAGGCGCTGGGCATGAAGTTGGCCGAGACCATCTCCATCCCCGCCTTCCGTCCATACCTGGCCGACGATCTGATCGGGGCGGAAGTCGGCGGCGCGATCAAGAACGTGCTGGCCATCGCCTGCGGCATTTCGGAGGGCAAGGATCTGGGCGCGTCCGCCCATGCAGCGTTGATGACGCGGGGCTTTGCGGAAATGGCGCGGCTGGGCGTGGCCATGGGCGCGAAGGCGGAAACGCTGTCCGGTCTGTGCGGGCTGGGCGATCTGGTTCTGACCTGTTCGTCCACCAATTCCCGCAATATGAGCTGCGGCATGGCGCTGGGCCGCGGCGTGCCGCTGGACGCCATCATGTCCGGCCGCAAGGCGGTGACGGAAGGGGTGGCGACGGCCCCGGCCGTGGTGGCGCTGGCCGACAAGCACGGCATTGAAATGCCGATCTGTCAGGCCGTGGCGGCGATTCTGGAGGACAGGGTCAGCGTCGAGGGCGCTATCGAGGAATTGCTCAACCGGCCGATCAAGACCGAGCGGCTCTAGCCCCTCAGCGGATACTCCGCTTCCGAAATATAATGGTTCGCGCCGTATTTTGCGGGGCGAGAGGACCATAGCTCGAACCGGTCGACGGGGAAGCTGGGCAGCTCGAACAGTGTCAGGCGCTGCACGAAGCTGATCACGCGCTTGATCTCCGCGCCGTTCAGATAGGCCATCGTCACATGCGGCGTGAAGGGGCGCTTGTCCGGCGCCAGACCGCTTTGCCGCGCCGCCTTGTTGCAGGCCGCCGCCAGACGGGTCAGCGACGCGTTCTCCTCCACGCCGATCCACAGCGCGTGCGGATCCTTGTTCCCGAAACACCCCGCGCCTTTCAGCGTCACCTCGAACGGCGGCTGGTCGATCTGAGCGAGATTGGCGTCCAGCTCCGCCGCGTCCGGCTCCTCCAGCTCGCCGAAGAAGCTGAGCGTGATGTGGAAATTCTCGCGCGGCCGCCATTTCGCCCCGCCCACGCCCTTTTGCAGCGGCACAAGGCGGTCCGCGGCCTCTTCGGGAATCTCGATGGCGGTAAACAGGCGCAACGTCATGCGTCCTCCCTAACGCCGCCAGTAGGCCGGGCTCAAGAAGACGAGGATGGGAAACAGCTCCAGCCGCCCCAGAAGCATGGCGAAGACCAGAGTCCATTTGGCCGCGTCCGGCAGGCTCTGGAAATTGCCCGCCGGGCCGATGATGTCGCCAATGCCCGGGCCGACATTGGCCAGCGCCGTCGCCGCGCCGGAAAACGCCGTCGCAAAATCCAGCCCGATCATCGCCAGCGCCAGCGCCACGCCCAGAAAACACAGGACGAACAGCGCGAAAAACGTGGTGACGTCGTCCTTCAGCTGCTGGTCGATGCGTTTGCCGCCATAGGTTTCCGGGATCATGCGGTTGGGCGAGGTCAGGCGCTTGAATCGCCAGGCGACAAGGCGGCTCAATATCTCGAACCGGAAAATCTTGATGCCGCCCGCCGTCGAGCCCGTGCACCCGCCAATGAAGGTCAGCACGAAGAACAACCCGACCGGGAACGCGCCCCACAGCGTGTAGTCGGCGGAGGCAAAGCCGGTCGTGGTAATGACCGAGACGATGTTGAACGCGGCCTGCCTTAGCGAGAATTCCACGGCGTGCCCGTGAAACATCAGCCAAAAAGACAGGATCACGGTCAGTGCGGAGATCAGTATCAGGAACAGGCGAACCTGGCTGTCCAGAAACAGCCGCGCCGATTCCGAGCCCCCGACCAGAAGGCGCAGATAGAGCAGGAAAGGCAGCGCGGCGAGCGCCATGAAGACCGTCGCTGTCCACTGGATCGCGCCGCCATAACCGCCGAACGAGGAATCCAGAACCGCATAGCCGCCCGTGGCGATGGTGGTCATGGCGTGGTTCGCGGCCTCGAACATCGACATGCCGAAAAACTCGTACAGCACGCCGCAGGCGACCGTCATGGCGACATAGATGCCCAGAATGCCCGCCGCGATCTGGCCCGGACGCGGCAGCACCTTGTCCGGCCCGTCGGAGCGTTCGATCTCGAACAGCTGCATCCCGCCGACCTGCAGGAAGGGCAACAGCGCGATGGACATGCCGATAATCCCGATCCCGCCCAGCCATTGCAGGAAAGACCGCCAGAGCAGGATGGAAGCCGGCATGTCGTTGAGGCCCGACAACACGGTGGATCCGGTCGTGGTCAGGCCGGAGACGCTTTCGAACACCGCGTCCGCCAGCGTCAGTTTCAGCGGACCGAAGACGAAAGGCAGCGCGCCGAAGATCGACGCCGTGAACCACGCCACGACCGTCAGCAGGAATCCCTGCCGCAGCGTCAGCCGGATGCGCGTCCCGCGGAACATCAGCGCCAGCGCCGCCCCGGCGAAGGCGGTGAAAAAGGACGACAGGAAAAAGCCCGACCAGCGCCAGCCCGCATTGGCGACGTCCAGCCACGCCGTCAGGAACATCGCCCCGGCCAGCGCCAGAAGCAGCAGGCCAAGGGGATAGAAAACCGGGCTCAGGAAGCGCATGACGCCATGGCTCTACTCGGCCTTCGCCTCTCTGGCCAGCGCGGCTTCGTCGAACGTGAATCCCATCAGCAGGGTGCGCTGGCTGTTGGAGAAGTTATCGTCCGAGATCAGCCACAGCGCCGTCGAGCCGTCAGACTGTCCGGTCGCCGCGATCCCTTCGAAATTATCCAGCGTCAGGGGCGGTTCGATGATGGCCAGCCGTATCGGCTGAACCCGCCCCTCCGCCGCAGCCGCGGTTTCGCCGTCCAGCCAGCTGACCGCCGCGCGGTTTCCCACGCCCGGTAGATAGAAACGCTCCAGCAGCACCAGATTTCCGGCCGGCGTCACATCCATGCCCACCAGTCCGAAGCCGCCGCCCGCCGCCGCAATCTCGAAGGCCGGGCCGGAGCGTTCGGACGGGCCCTCGAACCGCCAGACAGGATGCCAGCCGCCAATGGCGTTGATGCTTTCCTCGCCGGCCAGCAGGCGGCCGTCAGGGAGGAAGGCCAGCGCCTCTATCCCGTGATTGCTGTCCAGCGGGTCGAGCCCCATCAGTTTCGGCCCCTCCGCGCGGGTGTTTGTATCGGGGTGGTAATATTCGATGCGGTGGTCGCGCTCGAACGACACCGCGATAACCCCGCCATGAGAGGCCAAGCCCTCGGAATCGCCGCGCGCCTTGCTCAGAGGCGCGCCCGCATCGTCCAGAAACGGATAGCCGCGCAGCATGACCGATTGCGGCCCGCCGCGTTCATCCAGACCGATGACGATTTCGCCAGCCATGCCTGAATCGCTGATCAGCCCGCCGGACAGCGCGTCCGGGTCCGCGCGTTCCAGCTCCAGCGCCGAAAATCCGCCAAAGCGGGAATCCTGGGAATGCAGCTCCACCCCGCCCAGATAGGTCAGGCGCCCGACCGTCGATTGCGAAGGGTCTTCCGGGTTCATGTGCACCGGCGCGGTATCGACGCGAATAATGCCCGGATCTTTCGGCGGGTCTTCGGCCAGCGGCGACAGCGCGGCGGTCAGGGCAAAACAGATTGCAAGCATTATGCGCGTGACTCCGCTTCAGGCCGGCGCACCCAGCCCGGATATTCCGCCAGCGCGCCAATCACGCTGATCACCAGCAAGGCCGCGATGGTAAACCATAAAAGCCCGTCAATCGTGACACCGGCCAGCATCATCCAGCCAAACAGCGCCGGACCGATGGCCGTGGACACCACCATGAAGGCGGTCATGGCGCTGCGCGCCGCGCCCAGCCGTTCGGGACGCACCAGCTCGGCGATGATGGCGTTGCGGATCGTGCCGCCCAGTCCGGCCGTCGCGCCCGCCAGCGCCATATAGAGGATCACCGCCGGCAGGCTGGCGCTGACGATAAGGGCCAGCGGACCAAGCGCGAACGGGATCAGGTGAAGGGGAAACAGGCGATGCGCGGTGTAGCGGTCAATCAGGGGGCCGGAAATCAGCGATCCCGCCACCTGCGCCACGGCGAAAACCGTGAAAGCGGCGGCGAAGATCTGCAGCGTCATGCCCTTGGCCTCGGCGATCAGGCCCTGATGGAAAATCAGCGCGGTGACCAGAAGCGGACCCGCCATGAACAGCGGCGCGACCAGCAGGAAATAGGCGGTGCGGAAGACGCGCGGCGGCGGCCCGTCATCGGCATTGGCGGGTCCGTCAGAGGCGGCCCGCCTGAAATCCTCCCGCCGCATGATCAGCATGATCGCCAGCGGAATGATCAGCGCCACGGCGGCGCCGGAAATCGAATAGGTCATGCGCCAGCCCGCCGCGCCTATGGCGAACACCGCCAGCGCGGGCAGCATGAATTCACCCAGCGGAAAGCCAAGCGTGGACAGCGCCAGCGCCTTGCCCCGGTCGCCATGGAAGAAACGCGCGATGGAGGTCAGGGCGACGTGAGACATCAGCCCCTGCCCGCCCAGCCTCACGAAAGCCATGCCGACCGCCAGCGGCGCCAGACTCCACGCGCCGGCGATCAGGAAACAGCCCAGGCTGAGGAACACGCAGACCGCCGCCGAATAGGTCATCAGGTCGGTGCGGTCGATGAGGCGGCCGATAAAGGGAAGCGAGAATCCGCTGAACAGGGTGATCGCCAGATAGATATTGGCGAACCCGGCCTCCGACAGGCCGAATGTCTCGCTCCATGACGGCACGAACAGCGAAATGAAGAAGGTCTGTCCGACGCTGGAGCCGAAGCAGAACAACAGCCCGAACCCGATCAGGGCGGGCTCCTTCCATAAGAGCCGAAAAAAATTCAAGGCGTGTCCAGACCGTGCGGCCGCTTGAGCGTGGCCGCTCTCTTACTCCGCCGGGTCGTGTTTTTCGAGTGCGCGTTCCCGCGCATCCAGCGCCAGTTGCGTGGCGGCGAACACTTCACGGTCCTCCGGCTGGCCTTCGCGGCCGTCCTGGTTGGAGTGGCCGCGCGTATATTCGCCATTCTCGAAATACAGCTCTTTCGCGAAGGGCAGCGTTTCCGGCTCGCCCGAACCTTCGCCGACGATCACGCGCTCGCCGGTCTCGGTAAACTTCACCGGCTGCCCGTCCGCGCCGTACTGGATCAGGACTTCGGAGCCGCCATATTCGCCCAGATCCTGACGCTCGACCACGCGGATCAGCTGCCCGTCCACGAACCATGCATCCCATTCGGCCGAGAGGTCCCCTTCCGAATAACTGCCCTGAAGGGTGGGCGCGTTCATGGCGCCGTCCGCCGGGCGCGTCTGCGGCGCGGGCGCGGCGTCGGCCAGGGCCGTATCGGCCTGGTCAGCCGCCGTTTCAGAGGACTGCGCCGGGGCGTCCGTGTCTTCCTGTGCGCTTTGCATCGCGGAATCCTCCGCCGGCGGTTCAATCGCCGTGTCCGCCCGTTCGGTCGTATCCCGGTCGCCGCAGGCGCTGAGCGCCGCGGCGCAGGCCGTGATCAGGAAAATTTCGCGTATCGCCATCGGTCCCTCCGCTTGTCTGGAGCGATGATAACGCGATTCCGCGTCAAAGGGTTCGGCAATCAGGCGCTTTTTGCGCGGGAGTGCGGCGGAACCGACATGGCGCGCGGATGCGGGCCGTTCTCGTCGAACAGGGACGCCATCTGTTCGATCATCGCCCCGCCCAGCTGTTCCACGTCCACGATAGTCGCCGATTTGCGGTACCAGCGCGTCACGTCATGACCGATGCCGATGGCGGCCAGCTCCACGTCCGAGCGAGTCTCGATCCAGTCGATGACCTGCCGCAAATGGCTTTCCAGATAGGCCCCGGAATTGACCGACAGAGTGGAGTCGTCCACCGGCGCGCCGTCCGAAATCACCATCATCACGCGCCGCGCTTCGGGCCGGGCCATCAGGCGGCGATGCGCCCACAGCAGGGCCTCGCCGTCGATATTTTCCTTCAGCAGGCCCTCGCGCATCATCAGGCCCAGATTGTCGCGCGAGCGCCGCCAGGGCGCATCGGCGCTCTTGTAGATGATATGTCGCAAATCGTTCAGGCGGCCCGGTTTCTCCGGGCGGTCATCGCCCAGCCAGTCCTGACGGCTTTGCCCGCCCTTCCAGGCCTTGGTGGTGAAGCCCAGAATCTCCGTCTTCACCCCGCATCGCTCCAGCGTCCGCGCCAGAATGTCGGCGCACAGCGCCGCCACCATGATGGGCCGCCCGCGCATGGAGCCGGAATTATCCAGAAGCAGCGTCACTACGGTGTCGCGGAATTCGGTCTCCGTTTCCTGTTTGAAGGAGAGCGGCGCAAACGGGTCCATCACCACCCGCGACAGGCGCGCGGTGTCCAGCACGCCCTCTTCCAGATCGAATATCCAGGAGCGCCGCTGTTGCGCCATCAGGCGTCGCTGCAGCCGGTTGGCCAGACGCGCCACGACATGGGAGAGCGGGCGCAGATGCTGGTCCAGATAGGCGCGTAGGCGCGCCAGCTCCTCATCCTCGCAGAGGTCTTCGGCGGCGATGGTCTCGTCATGCGCG
Source organism: Euryhalocaulis sp. (assembly GCF_013911995.1). Taxonomy (NCBI): domain Bacteria; kingdom Pseudomonadati; phylum Pseudomonadota; class Alphaproteobacteria; order Maricaulales; family Maricaulaceae; genus Euryhalocaulis; species Euryhalocaulis sp. Next base: position 54,873 of record NZ_JACESD010000009.1, on the reverse strand, counting down.
GTCGTGAAGACCTTGTATTCGGTGTCCGGCCCGTCAGCGGCGCGCACCGGCTTGGGCGTCGGCTTTGCCTCACCGTCCTCGCCGGGCTGTTCGTGGTCTTCCTCGAAATCTTCCGGGCCCAGTTGCGACTGACGGTCGCCGCCGTCGGATTCGTCGTCCATGGCGTCCGGATCGTCCTCGCCGGGATCGTCGTCGCCATCGCCTTCCTGGTCTTCGGGCTGATCGTCGTCGCCCTCGTCCGGCGGCTCGTCGGGGGCGGAATCGTCATCCTCGTCGGTTTCCTCGCCGCCGCGGTCTTCTCCCAGCTCCAGGTCGCGGATCAGCTTGCGCGCCGCCTTGCCGTATTTCGCCTGATCCCCGGCCATGCCGGCCAGCGCGTCCAGCGCCTCGCCCGCCTTGTCTTCCAGCTCCTCGCGCCAGATATCCATGACGCCGGCGGCGGCGTCCGGCGCCTTGCGGCCGGTCAGGCGCTCGCGGATCAGCAGGTTCAGCGCATCGGCCAGCGGCGCGTCCTGCCGGTCCTCGATCCGCTGGAAGCCCTTGCGCTCGCAACGCTCGATCAGCGCCGCTTCGAGATTGTCCGCCACGCCCGGCAGGCGGTTGGCGCCCAGCGACTCCACGCGCGCCTGCTCGGCCGCCTCGAAGATCGAACGCGCCTGCCCGCCCTCGGGACGGTTGGCCACGTGCGTATCGGAGTCGTGATAGGCCAGCCGCAGCGCCAGCGAATCCGCCTTGCCGCGCAAGCGCCGCGTATTGCCCTCCGACATATCCTTGGGGATGGACGGCAGGCGCACATGCCCGGCGACAATCCCGGCCGTGTCGCCGCCAAACCGCACTTCCAGCTCCGGCGCGCCCGAAATGGAGCGGACCGCATGCGTCAGCGCGCGCTTGAAAAGGTCTTGAGGGGTGTCCTTGTCGCTCAAGCCACCTTCACCCGGGTCGCCGCCTCGGGCAGGTCTTCGCCGAAGGCGCGTTGATAGAATTCGGCGATGGTCGGGCGCTCCAGCTCGTCGCACTTGTTCAGGAAGGTGAGACGGAAGGACAGGCCCAGATCGCCGAAAATCTGGTTGTTCTCCGCCCAGTTGATGACTGTGCGCGGGCTCATCACCGTGGAGATATCGCCATTCATGAAGGCGTTCCGGGTCATGTCGGCGACCGAGACCATGCGGCCGATCACCTCGCGCCCCTCGTCATTCTGGTAGGCGGGCGATTTCGCCAGCACGATCTCCACCTCTTCCTCATGGTCGAGATAATTCAGCGTGGTGACCAGCGACCAGCGGTCCATCTGGCCCTGGTTGATCTGCTGGGTGCCGTGATACAGGCCCGTCGTATCGCCAAGGCCCACCGTGTTGGTGGTCGCGAACAGGCGGAAGGACGGGTGCGGGCGGATCACGCGGTTCTGGTCCAAGAGGGTCAGGCGGCCCTGCGCCTCCAGCACGCGCTGGATCACGAACATCACGTCCGGGCGCCCGGCGTCATATTCGTCGAAGACCAGCGCGACCGGGCGCTGGATCGCCCAGGGCAGGATGCCTTCGCGGAATTCGGTGACCTGCTTGCCTTCTTTCAGGACGATGGCGTCTTTCCCCACCAGGTCGATGCGGCTGACATGGCTGTCCAGGTTCACCCGGATCAGCGGCCAGTTCAGACGCGCGGCGACCTGTTCGATATGGGTCGATTTGCCGGTGCCGTGATAGCCCTGAACCATGACGCGGCGATTGTGCTTGAACCCGGCCAGGATCGACATGGTCGTCTGGGGGTCGAAGCGGTAGGCGTCATCGAAATCGGGGACATATTCGTTCGCCTTGGAGAAGGCGGGAATCTTGATGTCGGCGTCCACGCCAAAAGTCTTTTTCGCCGGAATTTCGGTGTCCGGTTCGAAAATGGGAAAGGCGGGATCGTCGGTCGGGGCGGTTTGAAAATCAGTCATCGCCCGGAAACATAGGCAAGACCGTTCCCATCTTCCAGCCGCAAGCGTGTCGCGGACTCAGCCTTTCAGCTTGGCTTCCACATCGCCGCCCGGACGCGCATCGCCGATGCCCAGCCCCTGCGCACCGTCAAAGCCCATCTCGGCGGCCAGGCGGAAGGCCGCTTCGGTCTCCACGCCCTCGGCCACGGCCTCGATCCCCAGATCCTCGGCGATACTGACCACGGCCCGCATGACGGCGCGGGCGGCGGGATCTTTCACCGCGCGGATAGACAGGTCGCGGTCCGTTTTCACCGCATCCAGAGGCAGGTGTGACAGGCGCGTGAGCGAAGAATGCCCCGCCCCGAAATCGTCGAGCGCGATGGAAGCCCCCGCTTTTCGCGCGCCCTCCAGGATGTCGCGCGCGGCGCGGATATCCTGAATGGCGTCAGACTCGGTGATTTCGAGGCGCAGCGTCCCGCCCGGCAAATGCGCCTTGGCGCGTAGCTGGGCGATGGTGTCCGGCAGATCGAACGCGCCAATGTCGGAGCCGGCGATATTCACCGCCACGTAAAGCCCCGCCGGCGAGATTTTCAGATTGCGCCAGGTGCGCAGCTCCCCGCACGAGGCCGCCATCATGCGCTTGGCCAGTATCGGCCCCAGCCCGCCGCGCTCAACGACCGGCATGAAAGTCTCCGCGGTCAGCAGACCTTTCTTCGGGTGGTTCCAGCGGGCCAGCGCCTCAAACCCCAGCGGCGCCCCGGTCTTCAGCGACACGATAGGCTGGAAGTGCGGCTCTATCCGGCCCTGCTCGATGGCGGCAGGCAGTTCCGCCTCCAGCGGCAGGTTCGCGTCCTCGTCCTTCACGCCGCCGCCATTGACCGTGTCGCCGCGCACGATGCCGAACAGAAGATGGTCCTGCCACTCGCCGTTAATGCGCAGATAGTTGCGGGCATACCCCTCCAGCCGGAAGCCCACGCGCTCCAGCACCCGGCGGGAGCCTTCATTGGTCGGGATGCAGGCGGCCTCCACCCGGTGCAGGTTCAGCGTCTCGAACGCGAAGCGCACAACGGCGGTCACGGCGCTGCGGGCATAGCCGCGGCGCGCGAATTTCTCGCCAATCCAGTAGCCGATTGTCCCGGTTTGAAGCACCCCCCGCTTGAGGCCGGAAATATTCACCCCGCCCACCATGGCGCCGTCGGAAGAGCGGAAGATCAGGAACGGATAGGCGGCTTCATCGCGCATGTCCTGCGCATAGCGGCGCAGGCGGCGCTTATAGGCGGGACGGGTCAGGTCGTCGGTCGGCCAGGATGGCTCCCACGGCGTCAGGAAGCCGCGATTCTCGGCGCGCAGTTCCGCCCACTCCTCGAAATCCGACAGCTGTGGCGGCCGCAGGAAGACGTCATTTTCCTTCAGTGCGCCAAACATATCGGCAGGGTCCTGCAGGAGCGTCATCAAGCTCGCCATTGAGAAAACACCGTTAAAGAATTCTTTACCGATGCGATCTCCGCAAGAGGCGGGCCACTCTATTTCAGTCGAAAACGTCCCTCGCGCACGTGGTACGCGAAATATACCCCTATGAGCGTAAGCGCGAGACCGAACCAGGTCAGCGCATAACCCAGATGACGGGACGGAGGCGTGCTGGACAGGGACGCCGGCGGCGCGTCCTGCCGCGCCCAGACATCGGCCAGCGCATCCGGGGCGAGGCCGAATTCGACCGCCAGCGCCGCGCGGTCGAAACGATGCCATTCATTGGAGCCGGGAATGTTTTCCGGCGTGAACGCGCCGGGCTCCGGCGTGGCGGCCAGGCGCAGCAGCTCCACGCTATCCATCACGCCGGTGGCAAAATGTTCGAACCCGGTCTGGACCAGAACGGCCCGCGCCTGCGTCAGGCATCCCGGCGCGTCCGCGACCTGAAGGATGCGCCAGCCGGGATTGCCCTCGCTATCGAAGCCATACATGCGGACGGACTGGCCGCCGCGCGGCTCTGGCGGCAGGACCGGGCGCTGGCGGAACTCGCCGCCGCCGCAAATCGCCGTGGCCAGCGTCACCGGCTCGCCGGCGGACACGGCCGCATACTCGGCGATCAGGTCCTGTTTCCATTCCCGCCGCTCCAGCTGCCAGACGCCCAGCCAGATCAGAACGGCCAGCGCGATCAGCGCGGCGGCGGTCATTACGGGTTGCGGGCGGAAAATCATGGCGGGGCGGTCAGTCTTCGCGCAGCCGGGCCTCTTCCGCCCGGTTCTTGTATTGCAGCGCGTACATCAGGCCGCGGAAAGGGCGCATCAGCGCCAGGCAGCCGATCAGGGTCAGGGGCAGCCAGACCAGCATGTGCAGCCAGAACGGCCAGCCATAGGCGACCTCGACGATCAGGGCCGGAATGACCACGGCAAAGCCGACGATCAGGACGATGAAGGCGACGGGACCGTCGCCCACATCCTCCCCGCCGAAGTCCAGCCCGCAGGCGTCGCACTCATTGGCGATCTTCAGGAAACCGCTGAACAGAAAGCCTTCCCCGCAACGCGGGCAACGCCCCTTCAGCCCGGCCGCGATCGGGTTCGCGGCCGCCTCATCAGCCATAGACCACGTAGACGAAGGTGAAGAGGAACAGCCACACCACGTCAACGAAGTGCCAGTACCAGGCCGCCGCCTCGAAACCGAAATGCTTCTCGGGCGTGAAATGGCCCGCCATCAGGCGGATCAGACACACCAACAGGAAGATGGTCCCGATAATGACGTGCGCGCCGTGGAAGCCGGTCGCCATGAAGAAGGCCGCGCCATAGAGCGAGCCGGAGAAGGCGAAATGCGCCGTGGCGTATTCGTAGAATTGAAGCGAGGTGAAGCACAGCCCCAGAACCACGGTCAGCGCCAGAGCCAGCTTGGCGTCCCGGCGATTGCCGATCTGCAGCGCATGGTGCGCCCAGGTAACCGTGGTGCCCGACAGCAGCAGGATCAGCGTGTTGATCAGCGGAATATGGAACGGGTCGAAGGTCTCGATGCCTTCAGGCGGGAACTGGCCCCAGCCCTCGGTCAGGCGCGCTTCGTGGAAGATCGCGCCTTCGAAGAAGATCCAGAACCAGGCGACGAAGAACATCACCTCGGAGGCGATGAACAGGATCATGCCATAGCGCAGACCGATCTGGACCACAGGCGTATGGTCGCCGCTGCGCGATTCCTTGATCACGTCGCGCCACCAGCCGACCATCACATACATGATGCCCAGCGCGCCGAGTCCCAGCAGCCAGGGCTGACCTTCGCCGAAGAAGAAATGCAGCGGCGACGCGGCGTCGCTGACAAAGCCCTTCATCAGGACAACCAGCCCGATCGCCAGGACGAAGGCGAAAATGGAGCCGACCAGCGGCCACGGGCTGGGATTTACAAGATGGTAGTCGTGCTTGACGGCGTGATCCGCCATGGCGTTCCCCGCTAGGTTATAATCATACGGCCCGCGCCACCCCCGGCGCGGGAAAGAAGTCGATGCGAGCTATACCCTCATAAATCACGCCGCCGCAACCGATGCTAGCCGCCGGAAGCGGGACTTGTCGCCGCATCCGCAGCGGCCACGCTTTCCCCGTCCGTTTTCTGTTCGAAGAAAGTGTAGCTGAGGGTGATGGTCCGGACGTCGTCGAGCGTGCCTTCGTCGTCCATCTCCGGGTCCACGTAATACAGAACCGCAAGCTCCTGCGTCTGGCCCGGCTCGAAACGCTGAGCGGTGAAGCAGAAACATTCCAGCTTCACGAAATACGGCCCCGCCTTGTAGGGCGTGACATTATAGGTGGCGGTCACGTCGACCGGGTAATCGGCCTGGTTCGTCACCTTGTAGAAGGCCAGCGCGCGTTCGCCCACTTTCAGGTCCTCGCGCGTCTCCGCCGCTTCAAACTTCAGCGGAATGCCGCGGGAGACGGAGCCGTCGAAGCGCACATTCACCGTCCGGTCGATGACCGAGACATCCTCGCCCCCGCCAACCTGCGTGGTGCCGCCATAACCGGTCACCGCGCAGAACAGATTGTACAGCGGAACCGCGGCGTAAGCCGCGCCAACCATGCCCAGCGCAACAGCCACGCCGCCGGTCAGCATCATCTTGTTGGACAGTTTGAACATGTCAGAGAGGCCTGTCTGGTATGCCGTTCTTCAGATTGATCACCGTGACGATGAAAACGAACACGGCGAATCCCGCCAGCGCCAGCGCGATGGCCAGATTGCGCCGCTTGCGCGCCTTCATCTCTTCCGGCGTCATGGCGCGATAGCCCTGCGGCCGGTGATCCTGCGGATCATGGCGGCCGGTCAGCGGATCGGTGCGGTCTTCCTCTTCAGCCATCACGCGGCCCCGAACAGCGGCGCGTAAAGACCGAAGCCATGTTCGGCGATCAGCGCGCCGAACAGCAGGAACAGGTACAGGATGGAGGCCGCGAAGAGTGACTTTGCGTTCTTCGCCGATCCCTCCCGGCGCAGGCGCCAGGCCGGAACGACAAACAGGACCGTGGCGACCGAGGCGGCGGCCAGATAGACCCAGCCCCCCAGCGCCACCGCCAGCGGGGCAAACCCGACCGCCGCGGTCAGCAGCGCATAGATCCAGATCTGGCGGCGGGTCGCGTCATCGCCCCGCACATTGGGCATCATGGGATAGCCCGCGGCGGCGTAGTCGTCCTTGGCCAGCAGCGCCAGCGCCCAGAAATGCGGCGGCGTCCAGATGAAAATGATGGCGAACAGAATCCAGGCTTCCAGCGGCGCGGTTCCGGTCGCCGCGGCCCACGCCACCACGGGCGGAAGCGCGCCGGAAGCGCCCCCGATCACGATATTCTGGTCGGTATGCGGCTTGAGCCAGAGCGTATAGACCACCGCGTAGAAGAAGATGGTGAAGGCCAGAAGCCCCGCCGCGACATAATTCGCGGCCAGCGCCAGGCCCAGCACGGAAAACATCGCAACCGCGCCGCCAAAGGCCAGCGCGTCCGCCGCCGCGATCCGGCCTGTGGCCGTCGGGCGTCCGCGCGTGCGGCTCATTCGGGAATCCTGAACCGCTTCCAGCCCCATGTTCAGCGCCCCGGACGCGCCCGCGCCCAGCGCAATGCACAGGATGGAGGCCACCGCCAGCACCGGATGAATGGATCCCGGCGCGACCAGAATCCCGGCCGCGGCGGTGAACACCACCAGCGACATGACACGCGGCTTCATCAGCGTGACAAAATCACGCCAGCTGGCGACGCCCGCCGGTATGGCTGCGCTTGTATCGCTCATCTTGGTCAGCCCGGCTCCCTTTGCGGGAGGTGAGGCCGCGCCCCGCTTCTAGCGGATGCGCGGCAGCTCCTCATACTGGTGGAACGGCGGCGGAGACGGCAGCGACCATTCCAGGGTCGTCGCGCCCTCGCCCCACGGATTGGCGCCCGCGGGGCGGCGCACCAGGAACGCTTCCACGATGCCGATCATGAACACCAGCACGCCCGCCATCGACAGATAGTTGCCCATGGAGGAGACGTGGTTCCAGAACGCGAACGCTTCCGGGTAGTCGATATAGCGGCGCGGCATGCCGGCCAGACCCAGAAAGTGTTGCGGGAAGAAGATGATGTTCACGCCCACGAACGTCAGGATGAAGTGGATGCGCGCGATCAGCGAGTTGTACATGTAGCCGAACATTTTCGGGAACCAGTAATACCAGCCCGCGAAGATCGCGAAGACCGCGCCCAGCGACAGCACGTAATGGAAGTGCGCCACCACGTAATAGGTGTCGTGCAGGGCCTGATCGACGCCGGCATTGGCCAGAACCACGCCGGTCACGCCGCCAACGGTGAACAGGAAGATGAAGCCCAGCGCGAACAGCATGGGCGTCCGGATCGATATCGATCCGCCCCACATTGTCGCGATCCATGAGAATATCTTGATGCCCGTTGGCACGGCGATAATCATTGTCGCCGCCACGAAATAAGCCTTCAGATTCACGTTCATGCCGACCGTGTACATGTGGTGCGCCCACACGATGAAGCCGATCAGGCCGATCGCGACCATGGCGTAGGCCATGCCCAAATAGCCGAAGATCGGCTTGCGGGAGAAGGTCGAGACGATGTGGCTGATGATGCCGAAGCCCGGCAGGATCAGGATGTACACTTCCGGGTGGCCGAAGAACCAGAACAGGTGCTGGAACATCACCGGGTCGCCGCCGCCGGACGGGTCGAAGAAGGTCGTCCCGAAATTACGGTCGGTCAGCAGCATGGTGATGGCGCCCGCCAGAACCGGCAGCGACAGCAGCAGCAGGAAGGCGGTGACCAGAACGGACCAGGCGAACAGCGGCATCTTGTGCAGCGTCATGCCCGGCGCGCGCATGTTGAAGATGGTCGTGATGAAGTTGATCGCGCCAAGGATGGAGCTGATGCCCGCGATATGCAGCGACAGGATTAGCAAGTCCATCGCCGCGCCCGGATGCCCGATGGTCGATAGCGGCGGGTAGAGCACCCAGCCCCCGGCGAAGCCGTTGAACGCGCCCACGCCCGGCACGAACATGGACAGCACGGCCAGCGCGAACGCGAACGGCAGCAGCCAGAACGAGATATTGTTCATGCGCGGGAAGGCCATGTCCGGCGCGCCGATCATCAGCGGCACCATCCAGTTCCCGAAACCGCCGATCAGAGCGGGCATGACCATGAAGAAGATCATGATCAGGCCGTGATAGGTGATCAGCATGTTGTAGAAATGCTTGGCCGCCTCGGGGTCGCCGCCGGTGAAGGCGGTCAGCACGCCGATGCCCGGCGCCTGCAGCTCCATGCGGATCAGCCATGACATCGCGCCGCCGACCAGGCCGGCCATGATCGCGAAAATCAGGTAGAGCGTTCCGATGTCCTTATGGTTCGTCGACAGGAACCAGCGGGTGAAAAAGCCCGGCTTGTGATCGTCGTGCGCGTGCGCTTCAGCGGTCGCCATGTCCAAAAACGCTCCTTACTGCGTGTCCGCGGCGGCGAGTTGCGTGTCGCCGCCCGTCTGTTCGTTGACCCAGGCCGTGAATTGCTCCGTCGGCAGCACGTGCACCTCGATCGGCATATAGGCGTGATCCTTGCCGCAAAGCTCCGAACACTGACCGAAATAGATCCCCGGCTCATCGACCCGGAACCAGAGTTCGTTTAGGCGGCCCGGAATGGCGTCGGTTTTGACGCCGAAGGCCGGCACGGTCCAGGAATGGATCACGTCCGCGCCCGTGGTCTGGACCCGCACAACCGCGCCCGCCGGCACGACCAGCGCGCCCGCATTCGCGTAATCGGTTCCGTCCCAGGTCGCCAGCAGATACGGACGGTCAAGGCGCTCGGCCTCTTCTTCCGGCAGCATCAGCGAGGTCACGGAGATGTCCTGATCCGGGTAGGAATACTCCCAGTACCACTGATAGCCCGTGGCCTTCACCGTCAGATCGGCTTCCGGAACGACATCCTGATAATAGAGCAGTTTGAAGCTCGGCACCGCGATCACGACCAGGATCAGCACGGGCACGGCGGTCCAGATCACCTCGACCAGCGTGTTGTGGCTGAATTTCGCCGGGTCCTTGCGAACCTTCGCGTTGTAGCGAATGACGGCCCACAGCATCAGGCCGAGAACGACCAGCACGATGGCGGTGATGATCACCAGCAGCCACAGGTGAAAACCGGTCAGCATTTCCATGATCGGCGTGGCGGCTTGCTGGAAACCGACCTGCCCGTCTTCGGGCGCGCCCATGACAGGAAGCGAAGCGGCCGCGAGGGCGGCGTGTAGAATGGATGCGATCATAGGATCCCCGAGCACTCTGCAGACAGCCGCCCATCAAGGCGCCTGTTCGGAATACGAGTCAATTGACGGCGTCGTTTAGCCAAGTGCGCGCGAATATAGAAGCCCCCGACATGCAAGTCAGCGTCTTAACTGCGCGCATCCTGTCGCAGGGCGCGGCGCGGATTCCCTCCTTCATGTTTCCCGCATCAGGTGAAAAGTGGTATGATACAGGTCATCAGGGCGCGCGCGACGCGCCGGTTTTTACTGACGGTCCGCCGCGCGGCGCCTCCAGAGGACGGGAGGCTCCCATGAGGCCGTATTCGATTTTTGCCGTTTTCCTTCTCGCCGCCGGAATGTCCGGCGCGGCGGGCGCCGGGCAACTGGTCATCGGCCAGACCGCGGCCGCCGCCTGCTACAAGGCGGCGGAGGCGCAAAACTACTCCCGGTCCGCCTGGCGCACCTGCACCGAGGCGCTGGACGAGGACATGTCGCGACGCGACCGGGCCGCCACCCACATCAATCGCGGCATCGTCGCGGCGGGCGGCGGACGGATCGACGACGCGCTGTCCGACTACCAGACCGCCATCCGGATGCGCCCGGAAATCGGAGAGGGCTACGCCAATCGGGGCACGGTCTTCAGAACCCAGAAACGCTTTGACGCCGCGCTGGCCGATTTCGACAAGGCGCTCAGCCTCGGGGTGAAAGAGCCGCATCTTGTCCATTTCAACCGCGCCGTTGTCCTGGAACAGACCGGCCGCGTGAAAGAGGCCTATTTCGATTACAAGAAAGCCTCCGAACTCGCCCCGGACTGGGATATGCCAAGGCGGGAGCTGGAGAGGTTCACGGTCACCGAAACGGGCTGAGGCGCCCGCCGCCACTGTTTGCGGGGACTCGCAACCGGCCTTTGGCCTGCTATCTCTAGGGAAAGCAAACCTTCAGGAGCTCCCATGCCCTTCGACGCCCCGCAGGACGATCTTGATCTGAACGCCGCCGAGCCGATCCTCGACGCGGCGCTGACCGGCGCCGATGACGGGGAGCTGTTTATCGAGCGGGGCGTATCTGAAAGCTTCGTGTTCGACGATGGCCGGCTGAAAACCGCCGCCTATGACCTGACGCGCGGCTTCGGCCTGCGCTGCGTTGCGGGCGAGTCCACAGGCTACGCCCACTCGGCAGAGATGAGCGTGCCCGCCCTGAAGCGGGCCGCCGAAGCCGCCGAGAGCGCCAAGCGCGGCCGCTCCGGCGTGATGGCCGAACCGCCCCGGCGGACCAACGCCAAACTCTATACCGATGTCGACCCCAGCGCCGCCCCGTCCTTCGAGGCCAAGGTCAAGCTGCTGCAGGAAATCGACGCTTATGCCCGCGCGAAAGATCCGCGCGTGGTTCAGGTGACCGCCTCTCTGGCCGGCTCGCGCCGCGACATTGAAATTCTGCGCGCCGGAGGCGAGCTTTACCGCGACGCCCGACCTCTGGTGCGGCTGAACGTTTCCGTCGTTGTCGAGAAAGACGGCCGCCGCGAGGCCGGTTCGGCCGGCGCGGGCGGACGCACCACCTATGAACAATGGATCACGCCCGACGCCTGGAAAGGCTCCGCCGACGAGGCGCTGCGTCAGGCGCTGGTCAATCTGGAAGCCGAAAACGCTCCGGCGGGCGAAATGGATGTGGTGCTCGGTCCGGGCTGGCCCGGCGTGCTGCTGCATGAGGCCGTCGGCCACGGACTGGAAGGCGACTTCAACCGCAAGGGCAGCTCCGCCTTTTCCGGGCGCATGGGACAGCGCGTCGCCGCGCCGGGCGTGACCGTCGTCGATGACGGCACGATGGCCGAGCGCCGCGGCTCCCTGACCATCGACGACGAAGGCACGCCGACCGACCGCACCGTGCTGATCGAGGACGGGATTCTGGTCGGCTATATGCAGGACCGCCTGAACGCCCGCCTGATGGGCATGGAGGCGACCGGCAACGGCCGCCGCGAATCCTACGCCCACATGCCCATGCCGCGCATGACCAATACTTTCATGCTGGCCGGGCAGGACGACCCGGACGACATCGTCGCCTCGCTGGAGGACGGCGTCTATGCGGTGAATTTCGGCGGCGGCCAGGTGGACATCACCAACGGCAAATTCGTTTTCCAGTGCACCGAGGCCTATCGCGTGAAGAACGGCAAGATCCTTCACCCCGTGAAGGGCGCGACCCTGATCGGCGACGGCCCGACGGCGCTGACCCGGATCTCCATGATCGGCAACGACATGAAGATGGACCCGGGCATCGGGGTCTGCGGCAAAGGCGGTCAGGGCGTTCCGGTGGGCGTGGGTCAGCCGACCCTGAAAATCGCCGGACTGACGGTGGGCGGCGCGGGTTAAAAGCCCTCCGGCCGCGCCTCCATGCCGGTCATTATTACAATGATTTCACATTCTTACCTCCGGGATAGACTTATCACGGGGATGTGAAAACAGTGTCCCGAACTTAACGGGTCAAACGCCCTCTCCGCTGTCACCTTGTCCCTCGGGGAGGCGTTTTCTTGTGGGGACAGACAAACATGCAACGCACATTACTCGCGGCCTGCGCAGCGGCGGCAATATTTCCTTTTGCCGCTTTCGCCGATGACGACACGCCGGCTCAGCCCGCCAAACCGGAAGCGGTGCTGACCTATCAGCCGGTCTTCTTCGAGACATTCAACGCCCTGACCGCGCTGGACATGGTTCAGAGGGTTCCGGGCTTCAGCATGGATGAAGGCGAGTCGGTGCGCGGCTTTGGCGGCGCGGCCGGCAATGTCCTGATCGACGGCGAACGGCCAAGCTCCAAGGAATCGCTCGGCTCCATCCTGCAGCGCATTCCGGCCAGCCAGGTGGAGCGGGTCGAGCATATTCGCGGCTCTGTCAGCGGCATCGACATGCGCGGCCAGACCGAAGTGGTCAATGTGGTGCGCGCCGAGGGCGCATCCGGCGGCAGCGGCGCCTGGGAGGCCAATTTCCGGATTCAGGAAGGCGAACCCGTCGTGCCGTTCGGCGAGGCATCCTATTCCGGCCAGGCCGGGCGCGCCGACTATACGGTCAGCTTCGAGTCAGACGGCTACCGCGCGCCCTGGAACGGTCCGGAATTCCTGTTCCGGCCTGACGGGACCCTGATCGAGCGGCGTGAAGAGGAAGGCCGCGACACGTTCCGCAACTACAAGATCGCCGGGAATACGGAGATCGAGCTGGGGGCCTGGACCGTGCGCGCCAACGCCGACGCGGACTGGCGCTGGTACGAATATCCCGAACCGGGCCGCGCCTTCGGCCCGGACGGAGAATTCCTGCGGCTCGATGAACTGTTCATCGATGACAGCAGCGAGAATTTCTCTTTCGGCGGCGACGTGGAGCGCGATTTCGGCGAAGCGCTTTCCTTCAAGTTGATCGGCCTGCAGAAACTGCGGGAGTTTCAATCCGAACAGACCTCCAGCCGCTTCGACTCCGGGGGATTCAACAAGCGAACGCGTCAGACCATCGCCAATGACGAAGGCGAATCCATTCTGCGCGGCGTGGTCACATGGATTCAGTCGCCGCGCAGCGCCTTCGATTTCGGGGTCGAGGGTGCCTATAATTTCCTCGAATCCGATGTCGATCTGACCGTTGATGAAGGTAATGGCTTCGTGGTCATTCCCCTGCCGGTGACCGAAGCCAAGGTGGAGGAATATCGCGGCGAGGCGTTTGCCTCCTGGGTGTGGGAGCCGAGCGACCGCCTGACCATCGAGCCGGGCCTGACCGTGGAGGTTTCGCGCATCACCCAGTCCGGCTCCGTCCAGGCCGAACGGGACTTCATCTATCCCAAGCCGTCCCTGGCCGTGACATGGGATTACGCCAGCGACCGCCAGATCCGCCTACTCGCCGAACGCGAGGTGGCGCAGCTCAACTTCTTCGACTTTGTCACCTCTTCCTCGCTCAGCGATGACCAGACCAATGTCGGCAATCCGGACCTCAAGCCGCAGCGCACCTGGCGGCTGCGCGGCGAATGGGAAAAGCGGTTCTGGACAGAGGGCGTCATCACCCTGCTGGGCGAGTTCGGATATGTCGAGGAGGTTCAGGACCTCATTCCCATCGGCGAACCGGGCAAGCGTTTCGACGCGCCGGGCAATCTGGGAAACGGCGATTACTGGCGCGCCCGGGTCAGCGCGACCGCGCCGCTGGACCGCCTTGGCCTGACCAATGCGCAGCTGGAAGCCTACGCGGAAACCGGGGATTCCAGCGTCACCGATCCGGTCACGGGCCGCACCCGCATCTTCTCCGACCGGCGGCACGAGGAATGGTATGTCGAGTTCCGGCAGGACTTCCCCGACCGGAAATTTTCCTACGGCTTCGACTATTATCAGGGCGGCGACGTCGAGCTGTACTTCATCGACGAGGTGCGCCGGTTCGAGAACGGGCCCGGCGATCTGGACGTTTTTGTCGAGACCACCCGCGTTCCGGGCGTCACCGTGCGCCTGTCGCTGGAGAATATCGGCAATGTCGATTTCGCCCGCCGCCGGGATTTCTTTGACGGCCCGCGCGATACCGGACAGCTCGCCGCATATGAAACGCGCGAGAAACAGAACGGCGTAACCGGCTATCTGACCTTCCGCGGCACCTTCTAGTCCGCTCTGCTGTGCGATCACGCAAAAGAAAAGGCCGCGGAGGATCATCCTCCGCGGCCTTTCTCATTCAACGGCTCAGGCGAGGCTTACGGCGCGCCCGAGGTGCGGTCCAGCGACGGGCCGCCCGCTTCCGTTTCAGTCGGATGCGGCTTCAGGGACTCGGCCCGGCCATGCCCCAGCCGCTTCAGGAAGGGCGACAGCACCAGCACGATCACCGCGATGACCACCGCCACGATGCCCACATTCATGTAGACGCTGGCGTACTGGTCCTTGGCCGCTTCCATATTGACGATCTGGCCGCCCACGGTCTCGGCGCCCGTGCTGGCGGCGATGATGCCGGCCAGGTAGTTGCCGAAGCCGGACGCCAGGAACCACGCGCCCATCATCATGCCGACAACCTTCGGCACGGACAGCTTGGTCACCGCCGACAGGCCCACCGGGGAGAGGCAAAGCTCGCCCGTGGTGTGCAGCAGGTAGATCAGGAAGATCCAGATCACCGGCACCAGCGCCGCCGCGGCGGTCATGTTGATGCCCTGCACCAGCACGATGAAGCCCAGACCCAGCTGCAGGATCCCGAGGCCGAACTTGGCCACCGTGTTGGGCTCAAGCCCGCGCTTGGCCAGCGCCACCCAGAGCCAGGCGAACAGCGGCGCCAGGGTGAAGATGTAGATGGCGTTCAGCGACTGGAACACCGGCGCGGGCACGGTGAACAGGCCGAACACGCTGCGGTCGACCACGCGGTCGGTGAACAGGTTCAGGGACGAACCCGCCTGCTCGAACAGCGCCCAGAAGGGCAGCTGCAGCATGATCAGGAACAGCGCCAGCAGCATCCGGTCGCGGTCCACGGACGGAATCTTCATCACGTCCAGCACCACGACGCCCGCCACTAGGATCGCCCCGATGGCCAGCGGCCAGGTAATCAGCGCCTGCGGGGCCGCCTCGGCAATGCCCAGCGTCACGCCGGCCGACCACAGGATTGGCACGGCCATGATCAGGAAGCCGAGCACGAACAGCCCGATTTCCATCTTGGGATTCTTGCCGTCCTCCGGCCGCCCGAAGACAAATAGCGACAGGCCGATAATCACCGCCATCATGAACAGGCCGAACACGTTCAGCAGGTCGCCGACGAAAGCCTCGTTCATGATCAGGATCCAGGAGACCAGCACCATGCCGACGCCGCCCAGATAGACCATCCATTCCTTGTTGATCGGTCCGAACACCTTGGACTTGAGGTCTTCCCGGTTGGGCGGCTCGGCCAGCCCGGCGAGGAATTTCTGCCCCCACAGGAAGACCAGCAGGCCCAGAAGCATGCCGATGCCGGCGAGGCCGAAACCGTATTTCCAGCCATAGGCGACGCCCAGCCAGCCGCAAAGCAGCGATGACGAGGCCGCGCCCAGATTGATGCCCATGTAGAAGATGGTGAAACCGCCATCCCGCCGCGGATCGTCAGGCCGGTAGAGGTCGCCCACGATGGTGGAGATATTGGCTTTCAGGAAGCCGACGCCGGAAATGATCAGCGCCAGGGACAGGTAGAAGATGCTCAGGAAGAAATTGTTCTTCTGAACCGTGATCTCATATTCGTCCGCGGGAATTGTGCCGGGAAGGCCGGCCGGGGCCGCGTCCTCGAACACGATGCCTTCCTCGGCGAAGGAGACCGGCGTGCGGCCCGCTTCCGAGACCAGGAAATTCATCGTTTCGTCGCCGCGCCCTTCAACCACCAGCTCGTATTCGGAACCGGCATAGTTCACGGTTTCTTCGGCCCGCGTCCCTTCGAACGCCATGCCGAAATGGCCCAGCACCAGAAGGATTGCGCCGAATGTCACCGCTTTGCGCGACCCCAGATAGCGGTCGGCCAGCGTGCCCCCGATCACCGGCATGACGTAAACAAGCGCGGTGTACGCGCCGTAGATCATCGCCGAACGCTGATCGGAGAACAGGAAATGCTGTGTCAGGTACAGGATGAGCAGGGCGCGCATCCCGTAATAGGAAAAGCGCTCCCACATCTCGGTGAAAAACAGGATCAGAAGGGCTTTTGGATGACCAAAGAAACTATGGTCGTTCCATACCCTTTCAACAGCCGCGTTGGTATCGCTCACGCCGTCTCCCCTTATTCCGTTATGGCGTTTTTGTGTCGGCGCGCACTAGAGCACGGCGATTGAAAAGCGCCAAGCATCCCTCACGGGGTTTTTAACAGAACGGAAAGTCCGGCTGGCAAGTTAATAGGCCAGCTTCTCGAAGACCGGATCCACGTCTTCGCCCCATTCCCTGTAATAGGAATCCAGCAGGGTTTCGGCGGGCGTCACGCCGCTGTCCGCGATTTCCTGTATTTCGTCCAGGAACAGCGACTCATTCTCGCCATGAGCGTTGAGGCGCTCACGGCGGCTCAGTCCCTGGCGCGAAATATCCAGCGCCTGTTTTGCGATATCCTGCAGCGTGCGGCCGCGGAACGGGGTTTTCAGGGCGGTGCGCGCCGCCTCCATGCGCATGGTTTCGCGCTCTTCCGCCGTCCAGTCCTTCACCAGATCCCACGCCGCGTCGAGACTGGCGGAATTATAAAGAAGCCCCACCCAGAACGCCGGCAGGGCGCAAAGGCGGCACCACGGCCCGGAATCCGCGCCGCGCATTTCCAGGAACGTCTTCAGCCGCACTTCCGGGAACAGCGTGGAAAGATGGGTCTCCCAATCACCGATATTGGGCCTCTGGCCGGGCAGTTGCGGCAGCTTGCCGTCCAGAAAATCGCGGAAGCTTTCCCCGGCCGCGTTGATCAGCCGGCCATCGCGCACCACCAGATACATCGGCGCGTCCAGCGCCCAGTCGACATATTGCTCGAACCCGAAACCGTCCTCGAAGGCAAAGGGCAGCGTGCCGGTGCGCGCTGCGTCCGTATCGGTCCAGATATGGGAGCGGTAGGACAGGAACCCGTTCGGCTTGCCGTCCGCGAACGGCGAGTTGGCGAACAGCGCCGTGGCGACCGGCTGCAGCGCCAGCGCCACGCGCAACTTCTTCACCATGTCCGCCTCGTCCGCGAAATCCAGATTGGCCTGCACGGTGCAGGAGCGGAACATCATCTGATGGCCCAGCGCGCCGACCCTGGGCATGTAGTCCCGCATGATCTTGTAGCGGGCCTTGGGCATGAGCGGCGTGTCTTCCAGGCTCCATTTCGGCGAGAAGCCGAGCCCCAGAAACCCCGCGCCGATCTCGTCGGCGACCGTGCGCACCTCTTTCAGGTGGCGATTCACCTCCGCGCAGGTCTGGTGCAGGGTTTCCAGCGGCGCGCCGGACAACTCGAATTGTCCGCCCGGCTCAAGCGTGACGGAGCCGCCATTGCGTTTCAGCGCCACAGGCTTGCCGTCTTCGGCGACAATTTCCCAGTCGAACCGCGCCATGCCCTCCAGCATCTTGCGCACGCTGGGACCGTCGCTTTCATAGTGAAGCGGGCCATGATCGGCGAGCCGGAAGCCGAACTTCTCGTGCTCTGTGCCGATACGCCATTCGGATTGAGGCTTGCCGCCCTGGGCCAGCGCCTCGATCAGGTCGGATTTCGACTCGATAGGCCGATTGTTTTCGAAATTGGCGGACATGCGGCCTCGGACGGCTTGGGAGTAATAGCGGGAGTTAGGACGCGGCTCCGGACTTCGCAAGCGCGCAACCGCAAACTTAGTCCCAATCGCCCCATGCGCTCTGGATCAGCGCCAGCGCCGCGGCGGCGGCGGTGTCGGCGCGCAGAATGCGCGGGCCAAGGCTCACCGGCCGCACGAAATCCAGCGATTTCAGGCGCGCCCGTTCATCCTCGGAAAACCCGCCCTCCGGCCCGATCAGAACGGCGAGTTTGCCGGTCTCCAGTCCGCCCAGCGCCTTCAGCATAGGCGGAACCTCCCCGCCCTCATCGCAATAAATCAGCGGCCGCGCCGCGTCCCAGCCGTCCAGCGCCTGATCCAGGGTCCGCGCCTCCGCGATGTCGGGCAGGTCCAGCCGTTCGGTCTGCTCGGCGGCCTCCCGCGCCAGCGCCTCCATGCGGTCCATGCGCACGCGCTCGCTGTTGGTATAGCGCGTGAAGACCGGCGCGATGCGCGCCGCGCCCAGCTCGGTCGCCTTTTCGACAATGAAGTCGGTGCGGGATTTTTTCACCGGCGCGAACAGCAGCCACAGATCGGGCGGCGCGTGTTGCGGACGCGTCTGTTCCGCCAGCTTTATCGTGGCTGCGCGCTTGGTCGCCTGCGCCACCTCGGCGCGCCATTCGCCGTCCTTTCCGTTGAACACGCGCACCGGATCGCCGTCCTTGCGGCGCATGACATTGACCAGGTAATGCGCCTGATCCTTCTCCAGCGCGATTTCCGCGCCTTTTCCCAGCGCGGCGTCGATGAAAAGTCGTGGAACAACGGCCATATCTGGCGTCTTATCAGGGGCGAACGCCCCGTCAACGCTCCGCCCTTCAGAGAGGTCCGCGCCATGAGCCTGAAATCGGTCAACCCCGCCACCGGCGAAACCATCCAGACCTATGAGCCCACGTCGGACGCCGATATCGACAAGGCGCTGACGCAGGCGGAATCCTATTGCGCCAGTCTCAAGCGAACGGATTTCGCAAGCCGCGCGGAAAAGATGCGCAAGGCGGCTGATATCCTGGAGCAGGACAAGGACCGCTGGGCGAAGCTGATGACGTCAGAGATGGGCAAGACCATCACGGCGGCCCGCGCCGAGGCTGAGAAATGCGCCTGGGCGTGCCGCTTCTACGCCGACAATGCGGAAAGCTTCCTCGCCGACGAGGTAATCGAGGCGGACAAATCAAAATCCTTCGTGCGCCACCTGCCGCTTGGACCAGTTCTGGCGGTGATGCCGTGGAACTTCCCGTTCTGGCAGGTCATCCGGTTTGCCGCGCCGGCCCTGATGGCGGGCAATGCCGGCGTGCTGAAACACGCCTCTAACGTTTCCGGATGCGCACTGGCGATCGAAGAGATTTTCAAAAAGGCCGGCTTCGAGGACGGCGCCTTCACCACCCTTCTGATCGGCTCTGACCGGGTCGAGCGCGTCCTGAAGGATGACCGCATCAAGGCGGCCACCCTGACCGGGTCCGAGCCCGCAGGCTCCGCCGTCGCCGGAACCGCCGGCGCCGAAATCAAGAAAACCGTGCTGGAGCTTGGCGGTTCGGACGCCTTCATCGTCATGCCTTCCGCGGATCTGGAGAAAGCCGCCGAGATCGGCGTGAAGGCGCGCACCATCAATAATGGCCAGTCCTGCATCGCTTCCAAGCGCTTCATCGTGCACGAGGATGTCTATGAGGACTACAAGGCGCTGTTCCTTGAGAAACTTCAGGCGCTGAAAGTCGGCGACCCGATGGACGGGGACACCGATATCGGCCCGCTCGTCTCCGAAAAGGCGCGCGAGGATATCCACGCCCAGGTGTTCGATTCCATCGAGGCTGGCGCCGTGCGCACATGGGGCGCGGAAGTGATGGACGGACCCGGCGCGTTCTACCGGCCCGGCATTCTGGAGGAGATATCCCCCGGCTCCCCCGCCTATGACGACGAGATTTTCGCCCCCGTCGCGCTATTCTTCCGCGCGGTCAATCTGGACCGCGCCATCGCGCTGGCCAATGACCACCGCTATGGCCTGTCCTCGGTCATCTGGACGAAGGATGAGGCGGAGCAGGAACAGGCGATCGAACGCCTGCAGGCCGGCGCCACCTTCATCAATGACATGACGGCCTCCGACCCGCGCCTGCCCTTCGGCGGCGTCAAGAAATCCGGCTATGGCCGGGAGCTGGCGCAGGACGGCATCCGCGAATTCGTCAATCGCAAGACCGTGGCGGCGGGCTGATCGTGACGTCCCTCAAAACCGTTCTCGCCTCGCTCCTGCTGTTCGCCGCCGCGCCTGTCATGGCCGCGGCGGATGAGACGCCGCCCGCCTACGGGCCGATGCTGGAAGGCTTCGATTACCCCTATCCCGTCCGGACGTTCGATTTCTCCTCTCAGGGAGAGGACGTGCAGATGACCTATCTGGACGTCGCGCCCGATACGGCGAACGGCCAGACGGTTGTCCTGCTGCATGGCAAGAATTTCTGTGCGGCGACCTGGGAAGGCGTGATGGGGCCGCTGCTGGAAGCCGGTTATCGCGTCATCGCGCCTGACCAGATCGGCTTTTGCAAATCCTCCAAGCCCGCCGCCTATCAATATTCCCTGCACCAGCTGGCGGCGAACACGCACGCCCTGCTGGACTCTGAGAACGCCGGTCCGGCCATCGTCATGGGCCATTCCATGGGCGGCATGCTGGCCATGCGATATGCGATGCAGTTTCCGGATTCGACCGCCGGTCTGGTTCTGGTCAATCCGATCGGGCTGGAGGACTGGAAGGCGGAAGGCGTGCCCTATCTGGGCGTCGACGCCTGGTTCGAAAGCCAGAAGCAGACCAGCGCCGAGGGCATTAAAGCCTATCAGAAATCAACCTATTACGCCGGCGAATGGCGGGACGAGTATGACCGCTGGGTGGATATGCTGGCCGGAATGTATCGCGGCGATGAGAGCGATATCGTCGCCTGGAGCCAGGCGAGGACCACCGACATGGTCTTCACCCAGCCCGTGATCCACGAGCTGGAAACCATCACGGCTCCCACGCTGCTCTTTATCGGAGAGAAGGATAATACCGCCATCGGCAAGGGCTGGTCGCCAGAGGCCGTAAAGTCACGCCTTGGCGATTATTCGGTTCTGGGCGAGGACGCGGCGGGCCGTATTCCGCAAGCCCGCCTGATCGAATTCCCCGATCTCGCTCACTCGCCTCATATCCAGGCGCCGGAGCGATTTAATGCGCGCTTGCTGGACGAACTGGAATCATGGCCCGCCCCGGCGGACTAGAAACGGGCGCCGTCTAGACCGCTTTCTTGCCGGTCGGCGGTTCATGGTCGTTCGCCGCGTCGCGGCTCTCGATCTCACGGATCAAGGCCTCCAGCGCCGCATCCGGCTGCTCCAGCAGGGATGGCGCGTAACGCGAGGCGAGACGCCGGCCAACGGCGCGAAACTGGGTATTGTCTGAGTCTGTCCGGCTTATAGCGGGTCCTTCGAGCATTCTGCCCTCCCCTGTGGCCAGACTGGGGATATTAACCTTAATGACAGGTTAAACCGCTTCTATATCAGCGACTTGATTGCAGTAAGCGTTAATCCACATGCTGTGGACAAAGGAAGCTTCAGGTCTCGTTCGGCTCGGACTGAAGCAGGATGTACCGCTCGATGCCGATGCGGCCGATCAGTTCGATCTGGGTTTCCAGATAATCGACATGGTCTTCTTCGGAGCGCAGGATATCGGCGAACAGATCGCGGCTGCCATAGTCTCGGACGCCCTCGCAATGCTCCACCGCGTCGCGATAAAGGATCAGCGCCTCTTTCTCCAGCTCAAGGTCGCATTCCAGGATTTCCAGGACATCCTCGCCAATTTTCAGCTTGTTCAGGCGCTGAAGATTGGGAAGCCCGTCCAGGAACAGGACCCGTTCGATGAGCGTATCGGCATGCTTCATCTCATCGATCGATTCTTCGTACTCCTTCTTGGCCAGGACGGAGATGCCCCAGTTCCCGAGCATGCGGGAATGAAGGAAATACTGGTTGATCGCGGTGAGCTCGTGCGTCAGCGCGTCATTGAGATACTGGATAACTTTGGAATCGCCTTGCATGCAGGCATGCTAATCGCCGCCGGCGATCATGGCCAGACGCCAATCTTCAGGCCGCGACAGTCTCGCGCAGCGTATCGCCCGTCTCGATCTCGCGCAGCATGCCCTCGATATGGTTCAGGCAGCCGCCACAGCTGACTTCCACGCCGCAGCTGGCATGGACGTCCTCGGCCTTTTGCGCGCCGGTCTGGATGGCCTGACGCACGCTCTTGTCGTTCAGACGGTTACAGAGACAAACGATCATGGCCGTATCTTTCATGCAAATGCGAATGATTGTCAACCACATCTGTGAAACGCCCCCGGCCCTGGCCGGCGGCCCGCGCACTCCGTTTAATAAAAGCTTGATCGTTTCGTCATGTTGGACTTAGCGTATTCGCGCGCCACGCGAAGAAATCGATTCGCGGGTGATAAAAAAATGGGGAGGCAAAGCATGTCTTTGGCTAAAATTATCTGGGCGGTCGCCGTTCTTGCCGCAATCATCTTTGCATTCGTAACATTCGAATACGCAGGCCTGATCCTGGTTATTCTGGGACTCGCCGGCGGATGGTTCGTTTCACTTGAACACCGCCGGGGCGTTCTGGTCGCCGCCATCTTCCTGATCGCCGGCGGCGCCGGCGCGCTGGGTCCGATTCCGGAACTCGGCCAGTATCTGACCGCGATCCTGTCCAGCTATGGCGTGGTTCTGGCCGCCGCGTCCGTCATGATAATCGTCAAGACAACCGTGGAGCGGCTGACGCCGGGCGCCAGCGCCGCCTGACGCGCCCGCTGCAACATTGAAATGACGGTCCCGTTTTCACATGAAGACGGGGCCGTTTTCATTTCCAGGCGCCGCGGACGCCTTGGCGGGACCGCGCCTTGTCCTTATTCCGGGTTCCCATGATCACGCGCTCCGAAGACCGCCGCGTACAGGACAGCCTGCCGCAAAGCTGGGTCGACCGCGCCCCGCGCGCCATCCGTCCCTATCTGCGGCTGGCGCGTTATGACCGTCCCGCCGGTTTCTGGCTGCTAGGCCTGCCCGGCTGGGCCGGGATCGCGCTGGCCGGGATCGGCCGGGGCTATGGCGCGGCGGATCTTCTCTGGGCCCTGCTGATCGCCCTTGGCGCGGTCGCCATGCGCGGCGCGGGCTGCACCTATAATGACATCGTGGACCGTGACCTGGACGCGCAGGTCGCCCGCACCGCCGACCGTCCGCTGGCGGCCGGGACGGTCACGCTGCGCGCCGCCTGGGCTTTCCTGCTGGCCCAGTGTCTGGCCGGGCTGGCGGTCCTCTTGCTGCTCCCCCTGCCGGCGCAGATCGTGGCGCTTGGCTCCATCCCGCTGGTCGCGGGCTATCCGTTCATGAAGCGCCTGACCTGGTGGCCGCAGGCCTGGCTGGGCCTGACCTTCAACTGGGCGGCGCTGGTCGGCTTTGCCGCCGCATCGGGAACACTCGGCGCGCCGGGACTGATCCTCTATGCGGGCCTTGTGTTCTGGACGCTCGGCTATGACACGATCTATGCCTGTCAGGACAAGGAAGACGATGCGCTGGTCGGGGTGAAATCCACGGCCCGCCTGTTCGGCGCCCATGCGCCGCTCTGGGTCGCCGCTTTCTATGCCGTCTGCGCGATCGCCGCGGCGGCGGCGGGCTACGCGGCCGGTCTTTCATGGATTGCCGCGCTGGCGGCCCTGCCCTTCGCGGCCCATCTGGGCTGGCAGGCCGCGCGCTTCCGCCCCGATGACGGGGCGCTTTGTCTGGGCCTGTTCAAATCGAACCGGGAGGCGGGCCTGCTGCTGGCCGCCGGCTATGCCAGCGTACAGTTGTTCCTTCTGGCCTGATCCGGCGCGCGATATATGTCCTGCGAATGTCCGCCTTCTGTCCGCCGGGTGAAACTGGCTTCACGGAGCGTTTCGCGCTCTTGACGGAACGGCCCGCGCGGACTGCAATCGCGGCGGGGCTTGAAATGCGTGGGGGGATTGAGATGACCAGGGTGTCTATAAGAATTTTTGCGGCCATCGCCGCCTTTTCCCTTCTCGCCGCTTGCGGCCCGGACGATTCCGGGCGCGAGGACGCGCAGGATCCGCCGGAAACGGCGGCGCCGGACGATAGTGCTGAATCCGGCATCCGCATCGATGTCAGCTACCAGACGCTGGATAACGGCCTGCGCGTTGTCATGGCCCCGGATTCGACCATCCCCACCGTCACGGTGGGCGTCTATTACGGCATCGGCTTCAGGATCGAGCCGCGCGACCGCACCGGCTTTGCGCATTTGTTCGAGCATTTGATGTTTCAGGGCTCGCGCCATGCCGAAAAGGGCGAGTTCGACAAGCTCATCAATGGTTCGGGGGGCGTGAATAACGGCTCCACGCGCTTCGATTTCACCAATTATTTCGAGGTGGTTCCCTCCAGCGCGCTCGAACCTGTGCTGTGGATCGAGGCCGACCGCATGGCCTTCCCCGACATCACTCAGGAAAAGCTGGCGAACCAGCAAGGCGTCGTGGCCAATGAGGTCAAGGTAAACGTCCTGAACCAGCCCTATGGCGGTTTTCCGTGGCTCGACATGCCGCAATACGCCAATGAGAACTGGTATAACGCGCATAATTTCTATGGTGCGCTGGACGATCTGGAGGCCGCCACGCTGGAAGATGCGCGCGACTTCCACGACAGATATTACGCCCCGAACAACGCCGTGCTGGTGATCGCGGGCGATTTCGACCCCGCGAAAGCAACCAGATGGGTCGAAAAATATTTCGGTCCTATCCCGCAGGGCGACGCCATAACCCTGCCCGACATCTCCGAACCGCGTCAGGAAGAAGAGAAAACCGCCGCCAAGACCGATCCGCTGGCGCCGCGGCCGGCGCTGGCCTTCGCCTATCACATGCCCGAACGCGGCACGGACGAATATTACGCCATGGCGCTGCTGGACCAGATCCTGATCCAGGGCGAGGACAGCCGGCTCTATCAGGCTCTGGTGAAGGACAAGGGCTACGCCTCCGGCGTCGAGGGCGGCATCAATCTGCTGGGCAATATGTTCAATTATGACGGGCCGATGCTGTGGACCGCCGCCATGATCCATGGCGAGGAATTCACGCCGGAGGAAATCATGACCACGGTGGATGGCGTGGTCGAAGGCCTGCGGACCGAGCCGGTAACAGAAGCGGAACTGGCGCGCGCCAGAACCAAGCTGCTGTCGGAATTCTACGGCGTGGTGGACTCGCCCACCCGTTTCGGCCTGGTCGATTTGCTGGCCTCGTTCGCCCTGTTCGACGACGACCCGGCCCGGATCAACCGCATCGAAGGCGGCTTCGACAATGTCACCCCGGCCCTGATGCTGGAAACCGCCGAAGAATATCTGCGCCCCGGCAACCGCACCGTCCTGCGGATAGAGCCGGGCGCGGCACAGGATCAGCAATAGGAGCGGACGATCATGGCACGCCTCATCACGCTTTTCGCCCTGCTCATCGCGCTGCCTGCCGGCGCGCAAACCGGCGGCAATGACGGCGACTGGCTGGCCGAACGGCCAAAAGCCGGCGAGCCGAAGAATTTCGATTTGCCCGAGATCGACACGGTCGAGCTGGATAACGGCCTGAAAATCACCTTCATCCCGTTCGGCCTGGCGCCAAAAGCCACGATCAGCGCGCGCATCCGCACCGGCAATGTCAATGAGGGCGAGAATACCTGGCTGGCCGATATCGCCGCGGAGCTGATGAGTGAAGGCGCGGGCGAACGGACGGGCGAGGAAATCGCCATCGCGGCCGCCGAAATGGGCGGCGATCTGGAGGTCGGCGTCGACCCCCACGTCACCGCGTTCGACATGGCCGTCCTCTCCGGCCACGCGCCGGACGCCATCGCCCTGATGGGCGACGTGATCCAGCGCCCCGCCCTGCCCGAAGACGATATGGAGCGCGTGAAGGCCAACTTCATCCGCAATCTCTCCGTCGCGCTCAGCCAGCCACGCGGGCAGGCCGCCTCCGCCTTTCTTGGCGCGCTATACGGCGATCACCCCTATGGCCGCGTCTTCCCGACAGAGGCTCAATTGCGCTCCTACGAGATTGACGACGTGCGCGCCTATTACGAGCAGAATTTTGGCGCGGAGCGCACCCATATCTATATCGCCGGCCGGTTCGACCGCGACGCCGCGGAAGCGGCAATACGCGAGAGCTTCGGAGACTGGCGCGAAGGCCCGGCGCCGCTGGTCGCCCCGCCCGATCCGCGCATGGGTCCGGAAGTCATTCTGGTGCCGCGCGCCAGCGCGCCGCAATCCACCATATATCTGGGTTTGCCCGTCTTCGGACCGGAGAATGAAGACGCCATTCCGCTGGAAGTGACCAATGCCCTGCTCGGCGGGTCTTTCTCCTCGCGCATCACCCAGAATATCCGCGAGGACAAGGGCTATACCTACTCCCCCACCTCGCAGATCCTGTACAACTATCAGGACGGCTACTGGCGCTTCCGCGCCGACGTCACGACCGACGTGACCGGGGCCGCGCTCGGGGAGGTCTTCAAGGAAATAGAGCGTCTTGGCGCGGAGGCTCCGCCGAAGGACGAGGCCGAGCGCACGCGTAACTATATGGCCGGCATTTTCGTGCTGAAGAACGCCTCCCCCTGGGGCCTGATCGACCAGATCGCCTTCACCGATTTCCACGATCTGCCCGGCGACTGGCTGGAGGATTATGTCCCCCGCGTTCTGGACGTCTCCGCCGAAGACATGCGCCAGACCGCCGCGCAGCGCCTGCAACTGGACAACATGATCCTTGTCGTGGTGGGCGATCTGGACGCCATCAAGCCGCAGCTGGAATCCCTGCCCCGGCTTTCCGGCGCAACCTTCGACATTCGTGACGAGACCGGCGCCCCGGTGGAGAACGAACAGGACGCGCAGTGAGCAAGGAGGCCGCCGACAGCCTGGCCCGCGCCCATCCCGCTTTCAGCACGCTGATCGAACAACACGGCGTGCTTACGCTGGAGGCAAAGTCCGACACGCCATATGAGGCGCTGTCCCGGCACATCGTCTATCAGCAGCTTTCGGGAAAGGCCGCCGCCACGATCTATGGCCGTTTCGCCGCCCTGTATGGCGGCGAAGGTCCGCCGCCGCCCGCCATTCTGGCCAAAGCCGATATCGAGCACCTGCGCAGCGCCGGGCTGTCTCGCAACAAGGCGCTGGCCCTGATCGATCTGGCGCGGAAAACCGACGCTGGCGAGGTGCCTGAGCGCCGGCTCTGCGAGAGCATGGATGGCGATGAGGTCATCCAGCGCCTGACGGCGGTGCGCGGGATTGGCGAATGGACGGCGCAGATGTTCCTGCTCTTCACGCTCGCCCGGCCCGATATCTGGCCGACCGGCGATCTGGGCGTGCGGCAGGGCTGGCGGAAAGCGGCGGGGCTGGAGGACGCCCCCAGCCCCAAACAGCTCGGCGAAATTGGCGAGGCCTTCAGCCCGTGGCGCAGCTATGCCGCGCTCTATCTCTGGCGCGCCGCCGACACGCCGGACCCCGCCGCGACCGGCAAGGCCTAGGCCGCCAGCTTTTTCGCCATTTTCGCGAAATGCTCGCCCTGGAAGCGGGCGATGCCCAGCTCGTTATCCGAGGGCTGCCGGCTGCCGTCGCCGTCCGCGATGGTGGAAGCGCCATAGGGCGTGCCGCCCGAAACCTCGTCAACGCCCACCAGACCGGTGCAGCTATAGGGCACGCCGATCACCGCCATGCCGTGATGCAGCTGCATCGTCTGCACCGCGCGCAACGTTGTTTCCTGCCCGCCATGCTGGGACGCGGTCGAGGTGAAAGCCCCGCCCGCCTTGCCGATCAGCGCGCCCTTCTGCCAGAGCGGCCCCGTCTGGTCCCAGAAGGCCTGCATCTGCGAACACATATTCCCGTATCGCGTCGGCACGCCGATCACCACGCCGTCATAATCGCCCAGCGCATCCGGGCCTTCGATAACCGGCGCATCCTGGTCGGTCTTGAAACCGGCATTCTTCACAACCGCTTCCGGGGCGGTTTCGGGGACGCGGCGGATATCGACCTGAACGCCATCAACGCCTTGCGCGCCCTCGGCTATGGCCTTGGCCATGGTTTCGATATGGCCATAGCTGGAATAGTACAGCACAAGCAGCTTCGTCATTGTCCGGGACTCCATCGATTGTCATTCTTCAGGAATGTGAATTGATGTTCGCCAAACAATTTTCAAGTGCGCCCGGCGCGCGCCCCGCAGCTTCACGAAAACCGGAACCCGATCGTGATGGCCTTGTGAACGGACATCGTCCGCGCCCGCCCTATATTGCAAGCCATGAAAACGACACGACGAAACCTGGTGATTGGCGGGCTGGTCTCCGGCCTTGCCATTCCCGGCTGCGCGAAAGCCGCCTCCGATCCGGAGGACGCTTTCAAGGACTCCGAATGGCGCGACCTTTCCGCCGATGCGTGGAAAGAGCGCCTTGATCCGCTGGCCTACAAGGTGCTTCGCAAGGAAGGCACGGAACGCGCCTTCACCAGCCCGCTGAACGACGAGAAACGCGAAGGCGTGTTTGTCTGCGCGGGCTGTGAGCTGGAGCTTTTCAAGTCCGAATGGAAATTCGATTCCGGCACGGGCTGGCCCAGCTTCTACACCTTCATCGAAGGCGCGCTGGGCGAAAAGACGGATCTTCGCCTGTGGACGCCCCGGCGCGAATATCATTGCGCGCGCTGTCTGGGGCATCAGGGCCATGTCTTCGATGACTGGCCGGACGTGCCCACGGGGCTGCGCTACTGCAATAACGGCGTCGCCCTGAAATTTATCCCGGCTTGAGCCTAGAAGGCGCGCTCCGTCCGCGCGCCTTCGCTCCATTCCCGCATGCCGGGCAGGGCCCAGATGGTCTGGCAATAGGCGTCCAGAACCTTGTCGCCGATCCTGCCGCGATAGGTCATGAACCGGGACACGACGGGCGCATACATTGCGTCCGCGGCGGAAAAGGCGCCGAACAGGAACGGGCCGTCCGCGCCATGATCCCGGCGGCAATTGCGCCAGATGGCGTCAATCCGGTTCAGATCCGCTTCCAGATCCGGCGTGATCTCCCCGCCTATATCCAGATCCGCAAACTTCATGGGCCAGAGCCTGCGCAACGCGCCGAACCCGGAATGCATTTCCGCCGACACGCTGCGCGCCACGGCCCGCGCCGCGGGGTCCGCCGGCCACACCGCCTGATCGGGAAACGCCTCGGCCAGATATTCGATGATCGCCAGCGAGTCCCAGACGGTCAGGTCGCCCGCCCTCAGAACCGGCACCTTGCCGGCCTCCGACCGCCTGGCGATCTCATCGGCGGTGTCGGGTCGGTCCAGCCTGATCGAATCTTCCTCGAACGGCAGGCCGAACGTCTTCATCACCAGCCACGGCCGCAGCGACCAGGATGAAAGGTGTTTATCGCCTATGGTCAGGCGTAGGGTCGTGAACATGAGCGATTCCTTCTCGGACGAACCGGCTGCGCTGGGCCCCATTGATCACGCAAATCCGGCCGCCCGCCAAGCTTTCATCCGCTCGGTCACCCGCATCCAGTCGCCGCCTCTGGCTCCCGAGCTTCGCCTGTATCTGGCCCATCCCGGCTTCAGCATCTGGCGTCATTCGGAAGAATCACTGGAGGCCGCCGGACTGCCGCCGCCTTTCTGGGCGTTTGCATGGGCCGGCGGGCAGGCGCTGGCGCGCTACGTACTGGACCATCCCGATTTATTTCATAAACGAAATATTCTGGATTTCGCGTCAGGTTGCGGCGTAACCGGCATCGCGGCAGCGCGCGCCGGCGCGCGGGTGACGGCCAGCGAACTGGACGCCTACGCCATCGACGCCATCGCCCTGAATGCAGGCCTCAACGGGGAGGACATTGAGGGGCGCCTGGGCGACCTTGTCGGCGCGCCCTGCGAATGGGATGTCATTCTGGCGGGTGATATTTTCTATGACGACACGGCCGGGGCGATCGGCGGCTGGCTATCGGATTGCGCCGCGCAAGGCTGTCAGGTTTTCATCGGCGATCCGGGCCGCGCCCGGCTGCCGCGCCAGCGCGTCGAACAACTGGCCCAATACGAAGCCCGGCGGTCGGAGGGCCTGCAGGATCAGGATATCAGGCGCACCCGGGTGTGGCGTTACCGCTAAAACCGCCAATTATTATTCACATACAAAATATAACATGCTAGATTCCGTGCCATGGCTATCGCCCGCGCCGTTGACCGTCGCCTTTTCCTGCTTCTCGAACGCGCCCATACGCGCGTCTTCCGCGACGCCAATAATCACCTGAAATCCTCTATCGGGCTGACGGTCTCGCAAGGCGGCGCGCTGTTCTTTCTCAACCGGCATGACGGCTGCCGCATCGGCGATCTGGCGGTCGGGATCGGCCTCGGCGCGCCGGCGGCCACCGGGCTGGTGGACCGCATGGCGAAATCGGGCCTGGTCCGCCGCGGGGCGGAGAAGGACGACGCCCGCGCCAGCCGCGTCTACCTGACCGAAAAGGGGCGGGGCCTGTCCGGCGCGGTCGCCGACGAACTGAAGATATTTAACGACGCCATCGCGCACGGCTTCACGGACGCAGAGATGGAAACGGTCTATCGTTTCCTGACCGGCCTTGCGCGCGGCGATTACGAAGGGAAACTCTAATGACCGAATACGTGAAAATCTCTGACGCCGAAGGCGTGCGCACCATCGCCTTTTCCCGCACCGACAAGAAGAACGCCCTGACGCGCGAGATGTATGACGCCGCCGCCAACGCGCTGAACGGCGCGCAGAACGACCCCGAAATCCGCGTCGTCCTGTTCGCGGGAGAGGGCGATTCCTTCACCGCCGGCAACGATCTCAACGACTTTCTGGAACACCCGCCCTTCTCCGAGGACGGCCCCTCCCCGGTCGAGCGTTTCATGACCGCGCTGATGGAAGCGAAAAAGCCGGTCGTCGCCGCGGTGGGCGGCCTGTCGGTGGGCATTGGCGTGACCATGCTGCTGCATTGCGATCTGGTCTACGCCTCCCGCATGGCGACCTTCTCCACCCCGTTCGTGAAGCTGGCGCTGGCGCCGGAATTCGCCTCCTCCATCACCATGCCGGCCGTCATGGGCTGCGCGAAGGCGGCCGAGATGCTGCTGCTGGGCGAAAAACTGTCGGCCGAGGAAGCCGAGCGCGCCGGACTGGTCGCCCGGGTCTTCGCCGATGAGGAGTTGATCGAGCAGGCGACGGCCCGCTGCCGCAAGCTGGCGAAACTCGCCCCCGGCGCGGTCGCCGACGCCAAGACGCTGCTGCGCGCCCCGGCGGAGGATCTGGCCGCGCGCATGCAGCGCGAAGGCAAGCTGTTCAATGAACGCCTCGGCTCGGACGAGTTCAAGGAAGCCGCCGGCGCGTTCTTCGAGCGCCGCGAGCCGGATTTCTCGAAGTTCGGCTAACCCTGACTAGCGGACGTAGGACGCCCCGTTCACGTCGATCGTCGCCCCGGTCATGGAGGGGACGGTTCCGGTGGAGAGATAGGCGATCAAATCGCCAATCTCTTCCGGGCTCGCCACGCGGCCCAGCGGGATGTCCTTGATCGCGTTGGCGCGCGCCTCGATGTCCTGCGGCCCCATGCGGGTCTCGATCCAGCCCGGCGCGATGCCGTAGGCCAGCACGTTCTTGTGGCCGCTGCCCCGCGCGATCGTCTTGGTCAGGGCCAGAAGGCCGCCCTTGGACGCGGCATAGGCGGAATGGTCGATATCGTCGCCCCGCTGCCCGGCGCGGCTGGCGACATTGATGATAATGCCCCCGCCCTGGCCGGAGAAATGCGCGCAGGCCGCCCGGCACAGATGCGCCGGCGCCAGCAGATTCACCTGCAGCGTCCGCCGCCAGCCCTCGACCCATTCCAGGTCCGACCCGTCCACCGGCGTCGCCTGAAAGATGCCGGCATTATTGACCAGCACATCGATGCGGTGCGCCCGGTCCAGCGCCGCCGCCCAGACCGCCGCCGGATGTTCCGGCACGTTCAGATCCGCCTCGATCAGATCGCTTTTCTTCGCGCCGATCTTCTCGGCCACGGCCTCCGCCGCCTTGCGGTCGCGTCCGTAATGCATCAGCACGCGCGCGCCGGCCTTCATGCAGGATTCCGCCGCCGCCGCGCCCACGCCGCGGGACGCGCCGGTGATCAGCACCGTCTTGTTCTTCAGATCAATCATGTTTCTTGTATGCCGCCGCCTGCGGAACCGCAGGCCACCGAATGAATTCGATTAACCTATGATAGGCCGCGCCGCGAAAAGTCAAACGCAACCAGACCGCGCATGCGCAAGAATGCCGCACTGTCACCCAAAGAGCGCACGCGACGGCGCGCGGCGAAACTGTTATGAAATCCCCTCATCAGTCTGGAGCGGAAATCCGTGATGCTCGACACGCCCGATGATTCCATCCGCCATGACCGCAGCGGCGCAAGCGGCCGCTACGGCCTGCAGGTCGAAGGCGCCGAGGCCGAACTGACCTACAGGCTGAAAGAGAATGTCATGGTCATCGATCACACCTATACGCCGCCGGAGCTGCGCGGCCAGGGCCTGGCGGACCGCCTTGTGGCGCGCGCCGTCCGGGACGCCCGCGCGGAGGGCTGGAAAGTCGATCCGGTCTGCTCCTACGCCGCCCGCTGGTTCGAGGACCATCCAGAACACAGGGAGCTTCTGGCGTGAGCAGCGACACCGCCGTAACCATCACGCGCGAGGATGGCGAGTCCAAGGGCCGCTACGTGGCCCGCGTCGAGGGCATCGCCGAGACGGCGGAAATGACCTATTCCCGGGCCGGGACCAGCCGCATCATCATTGACCACACCGGCGTCCCCACCGCGATGCGCGGCATGGGCGTGGGCGAAAAGCTGGTCCGCCGCGGGGTCGAGGACGCGCGCAAGGAAGGCGTGAAGATCATTCCGCTCTGCCCGTTCGCCAAGGCGACGATCGAAAAGCACGAGGAATTGCAGGACGTTCTGAACTGATGGACCGCCAACAGACCAAGGCCCGCAATGTTCTGGGCGGCCCGCTGGATGATTGCAGCCACGATCCACTTACCGGCTTTTTTCGCGACGGCTGTTGCAATACCGGCCCGATGGACCGGGGCGTTCACACGGTCTGCGCCGAACTGACCGATGATTTCCTGGAATTCTCGAAGGCGCAGGGGAATGACCTGTCCACGCCGCGTCCGGAATTCGAATTTCCCGGCCTGAAGGACGGCGACCGCTGGTGCCTGTGCGCGGCGCGCTGGAAAGACGCCTATGAGGCTGGAAAAGCGCCGCGCGTGGTGCTGGCCGCAACCCATGAAGCCACGTTATCTGTGGTCACGCTGGAACAGCTGAAGGCGCACGCCATTGATGGCCGCGCCCACTAGATCCCGATTTAACGCCATTAGACCGACAGTCATTTCAAAGAGGAGACGCCCATGAAAACCCGCGCCGCAATCGCCATGAAAGCCGGAGAGCCGCTGGTCATCGACGAAGTGGATCTGGAAGGCCCCAAAGCCGGCGAAGTGCTGGTGGAGATCAAGGCGACGGGCGTCTGCCACACCGACGCCTTCACCCTGTCGGGCGACGATCCCGAAGGCGCCTTCCCGGCCATCCTCGGCCATGAGGGCGCGGGCGTGGTGCAGGAGGTCGGCCCGGGCGTGACCTCCCTGAAACCGGGCGATCATGTCATCCCGCTCTACACCGCGGAGTGCCGGGAATGCGAATATTGCCTGAACCCAAAGACCAATCTCTGTCAGGCCGTGCGCTCCACACAGGGCCAGGGCGTGATGCCGGACGGCACTTCCCGCTTCTCCTACAAGGGCGAGACGATCCGCCATTACATGGGCACGTCCACCTTCGCCAATCACACCGTCCTGCCGGAAATCTCGCTGGCGCGGATCCGCAATGACGCGCCCTTCGACAAGGTCTGTTACATCGGCTGCGGCGTCACCACCGGCATCGGCGCGGTGGTCTTCACCGCCAAGGCGGAGCCCAACTGCACGGCCGTGGTGTTCGGCCTCGGCGGCATCGGCCTGAATGTTATTCAGGGCCTGAAGATGATCGGCGCGCGGCAGATTGTCGGCGTCGACCTGAACCCCGAAAAACGCGCCATCGCCGAGAAGTTCGGCATGACCGATTTCGTCAATCCGAACGAGGTGGACGGCGATCTTGTCGGCCATCTGGTGGAGCTGACCGGCGGCGGTGCCGATTACAGCTTTGAGTGCATCGGCAATGTGAATGTCATGCGCCAGGCGCTGGAATGCGCCCACAAGGGCTGGGGCCAGTCCATCATCATCGGCGTCGCGGGCGCGGGCCAGGAAATCTCCACCCGCCCGTTCCAGCTTGTCACGGGCCGCGTCTGGAAGGGATCGGCCTTTGGCGGCGCCAGGGGCCGCACGGACGTCCCGAAGATCGTCGACATGTATATGGAAGGCCGCATCAATATCGACGACATGATCACCCACAAGATGCCGCTGGACGACATCAACAAGGCGTTCGACCTGATGCATGACGGCGACAGCATCCGCTCGGTCATCGAGTACTAGGACGCTGTATTGAACGGGTGCGGCGGAGCGGGCGTTTACCCGGCCCGCCGCACGCGTCACTATCCGCCCCGTCATGAAGACGGGGAGAC
The DNA here is from genome assembly GCF_013911995.1 of Euryhalocaulis sp. Taxonomy (NCBI): domain Bacteria; kingdom Pseudomonadati; phylum Pseudomonadota; class Alphaproteobacteria; order Maricaulales; family Maricaulaceae; genus Euryhalocaulis; species Euryhalocaulis sp. The sequence continues at coordinate 20,446 of NZ_JACESD010000009.1, read as the reverse complement.
AGTTTATGCTCAAGCGCCTGATACTGGCGGGCTTTGCTCTGGCCGCGGCCGGCGCCGCCGCGAATGCGGAGGATTTCTCGAAATACAGCGAGGACGCGCTGCGCGCGATGCTCGCCGAAGAGGCGGACGTGGAGAAGAAAGTTCTCGTCCCGATGCGCGACGGCGTGGGCCTCTCCACAGACATCTACCGCCCGAAAGGCGCCGAAGGCCCGCTGCCCACCGTCTTCTGGCGCACCCCGTATAATTATAACGAGCTGTCGGGCGGACGCCTGCGTTTCGCCGCGGAGTCGGTCAATCGCGGCTACGCCTTCGTCGTCCAGAACGAGCGCGGACGCTATTTCTCCGAAGGCGAGTTCGAGATTCTCGGCTATCCGCGCACCGACGGCTATGACGCGCTGGACTGGATCGAGGATCAGGACTGGTCCAACGGCAAGGTCGGCACGCTGGGCTGTTCCTCATCGGCCGAGTGGCAGCTGGCGCTGGCCGCGCAGGATCACCCGGCCCACGCCGCCATGGTGCCCATGGCCTCCGGCGCCGGGATCGGCCGCGTCGGCGAGTTTCAGGAACAGGGCAACTGGTACACGGGCGGCGTGCCCCGCAGCCTGTTCTTCGTCTGGCTCTATAATGTCGACAATCCGCTGCGCGCCCAGCTCCCCTCCGGTCTCGACCCGGCCACGCGCGCCCGCATCGGCGAATATAACGACCTCGCCGCCTCCAAGCCCGAAGTCGACTGGAAAACCCGCATCTCGCACCTGCCCGTGTCCGACATGCTGTCGGGCCTGGGGGAGCCGCCGGCCACCTTCGACGCATTCATCCAGCGCAAGCCGGACGATCAGGACTGGTTCGAGGGCGGCCTCTATCACGACAACGAGGACTGGGGCGTCCCGGCCCTGTGGTTCAATAGCTGGTACGATGTCTCCATCGGCCCGAACATGGCGCTGTTCAATCACGTCCGCGAAAACGCCTCCGACGCAGAGGCGCGGGAAAACCAGTACGCCGTCATCGCCCCCACCCCGCACTGCCAGTTCTTTGACCTTGGCCCCGACACGGTCGTCGGCGCGCGCAATGTGGGCGACACCAGCTTCGACACGACCGAAGAAATCTTCGCCTGGTTCGGCAAGTGGCTGAAGGGCGACGAGACCGCCTTCGCCGCCGACACCCCGCATGTCCGCTACTACACGATGGGCCTGAATAAATGGCAGAGCGCGGAGGTCTGGCCGCCGCAAGAGGCCGAACCCGTCCGCCTCTATCTGCAGAGCGACGAAGGCGCGAACAGCCTCTATGGCGACGGAACGCTGATGCGGGAAGCGCCCGCCGGCGACGGGTCCGACAGCTTCATCTATGACCCGATGATTCCGGTCCTCACCATTGGCGGCGGCGATTGCTGCAATGGCGGCATCGTGACCCCCGGCGCCTTCGACCAGCGCCCGGTCGAGGCGCGCGAGGACGTGCTGGTCTATACCAGCGAGCCGCTGACCGAACCGATGCAGGTCACCGGCTTCGTGGACGCGGTGCTGGCGGTCTCCTCCGACGCGCCGGATACCGATTTCGCGGTCAAGCTGGTCGATGTGGCGCCCGATGGCACGGCCTGGATCATCGACGACACCATCATGCGCGCCCGCTACCGCGAGGGCTATGATACCGAAGTCATGATGCAGGACGGCGAGGTCTACACGCTGGACCTCACCCCCATGACGACCAGCGTGGAATTCCAGCCGGGCCACCGTATCCGGGTGGAGGTCACCTCCTCCAACTTCCCGAAATTCGTCCGCAACCTGAATACCGGCGGCGAAAATTATAATGAGAGCGAAGGCGTGCGCGCGGCCAACACGGTTCATCACGGCGCCGAACACGCCTCATGGATTGAACTGCCGGTCGTTCAATGACGGGATTGCGCGCTTGAAAATCTATGTCGACGCCGACGCCTGCCCGGTGAAGGACGAGACGGTGCGCGTGGCCGAGCGCCACGGCGCGCCGGTCCTGATGGTGTGCGATGGCGGCCTGCGGCGCATGGATCATCCGCTGGTGGAGCTGGTGATCGTGCCCGAGGGCGCCGACGCCGCCGATGACTGGATCGCGGAGCGCATCGCGCCGGGCGATCTCTGCGTCACCGGCGACATCCCCCTGGCCCATCGCTGTCTGGAGGCGGGGGCGCGGGCCATCAATCACCGGGGCGAGGCGTTCACGCCGGACAATATCGGCGCCGCGCTGGCCACGCGGGACCTCATGGCCTCCCTGCGTGAGGCGGGACAGATGGGCGGCGGCGGGAAACCCTTTTCCCCGCGCGACCGTTCCTCCTTCCTCGACGGCATGGAGCGGGTGGTTCAGGCCATCCGCCGCAGCCGTTAGACTGACCTTCGAGCAGACCACCAATCCACACAGGAGACGACATGGAGACGATCAGCGAGAACAAATGCTTCGGCGGCGAGCAGGCCGTGTTCGAGCATCAGTCCGACGCCCTCTCCTGTCCCATGCGGTTCGGCGTCTATACCCCGCCGGGCGACGGCCCGTTCCCGGTCCTGTTCTGGCTCTCCGGCCTGACCTGCACGGAGCAGAATTTCATCACCAAGGCCGGCGCGCAGGGCAAGGCCGCCGATCTCGGCATGGTGATCGTCGCGCCCGACACCTCCCCGCGCGGCGACGATGTCGCCGACCAGGACACTTATGATTTCGGCAAGGGCGCAGGCTTCTATCTCGACGCGACCGAGGATCCCTGGGCCAAACACTACAAGATGGGAACCTATATCGCCGAGGAACTGCCGGACTTCATCTTCTCCAACTTCCCCGTCGACAAGATGCGCGCCGGCATTTTCGGCCACTCCATGGGCGGGCACGGCGCGCTGGTCCATCATTTCCGCCAGCCGGACCTGTTCCGCACCTGCAGCGCCTTCTCTCCCATCGTCGCGCCCAGCCAGGTTCCCTGGGGCCAGAAGGCGCTCGGCGGTTATCTCGGCGGCGACGAGAAAGCGTGGGCGGAATGGGACGCCACGGCCCTGATCCAGTCCGGCCGCACGTCAGACGCCCACATCCTGATCGATCAGGGCGAGGACGACGAATTCCTGGAAGAACATCTGAAGCCGGAAATCTTCGAGGCCGCAGCCCGCGAAACCGGCCAGAGCCTCAGCCTGCGCCGCCAGCCCGGCTACGACCACTCCTACTACTTCATCTCGACCTTCATCGACGATCATCTGGAATGGCACGCAAGAGCGCTGGATTAGGCGGAAAGCCGCTCAGCCGATCCGGTAATGGATCGGCTTGAAGGAACCGCCATTGGATTGCAGCGCGGAACAGGCGGTCAGGCCGATGATAAGGTCTTGCTCTGCACGGAAAACAATCCGGTCGCCCGCTTTGCTGATTGGCGGCTCCACAGTGAATTCCCCGGTCTCGCCGTTAACGGGCACGTTCATGAAGCAGTTGAATGCGGTTGGTATGTCATCCGGCTGAACGCCGTACGGTTTCAGCGCCGCCGCCAGGTTTCCGAAACAGCCGCGATGCGGTTCTTCATCGCCATAAATGATGCGGAACGTATCGGCCGAGCACGGCGTCAGAAGGAAGTCATGCCGCCCCACGTCATCCTCCTCGATCGTCAGCATGATATTGCTACGGTTTGAATAGAGATTGTCCCCGCGCGTCAGATAGATACGGCTGGCATAGTCCAGCGTGCGGCCGGAAGAGATGACTTCCCTCGTGTCATCCTTTCGAAAGGCCAGAAGGTCGGCCACCTGACCGCCTTCAGGGTCAATCACCGTCAAGGTCTGTCCTTTTGACAACTCGAACGCGGCGCCGCTCCTCGGCTTTATGATACGATCATTCATGCGCTGAACTCCTCCTCCGGAACGGGCACTCCCACCCGTCCGCCACGGCGCGCCCGCTATACTGGCGCGCCTCCGAACTTTCGCCGTGCCGGGCCAGCATTGGGTTGGGTGACCCGCTCAGCACAATATCGCGCTCTATGATGGACTGGCGCAGTTTCTCGTACCGCCCGCTCTCGCGAAGCTGTTCGAACTGATCGTGCAGGTTGAAGACAAGGGCGGGCGTTACGAAACGGCGCGCCGGCCGGCTGGCTGCGGGATGCAGTCCCACCACGAAAAACGCCATACCGCCAAAACTGAGCGAAAAGTGCGGATTAGCTGGATCGTCGCTGACATCCGGGTCACTCTTGAAACCCAGCCATTCATCCTTGTCAGCCAGCGACTGGGCGCGCTCCCAGAGAAGCCGTTCGAAATCGGCTTCCGTCAGAGCGTCCTCCTCCTCGAAAAGAACGATCAGTGTCCGGAAGACCTGCCGGTCATCAAGGTAGCGCCTGACCACCTCGACCAGGTGAGCATGAATGACCAGATCATCCCAGCCCGAACTCAATTTGCGCGCCACCAGAAAGTCCATGCGCGAGCGCGCCATCGCGGACTTGGCTCCCACGCAAGGGAAGTCCGGCATCTTCACCATCTCGCGAAATTGCTCCGCCAACGGATGATCATTCTGGAACCGGGTACGGATCAGCATCGTGTTCAAAATCCTGAATACGTAACGGCGGCGGCATCATTAAATGACGATCCCGTACAAACGTTCCTCGTCACACGCACTCAATCGGGGAGATCCTGAGTCCCGTTGATTGACGCGAAATGCCCCGCGCATGGTTGACCGACAAATTCAGTGCATCTTCGCGGATCGCGCCCGAAGTCCTGCTCCGCATGCTGGAACACCCGGACCTGAAAAGCGGGCCGCTTTATGGAAGCGTTGATCGGCATGAAGAAAATTGACATCGCCGCGCTGGAAACAGCCTATCCGGCCTAGTGCGCCGGCGCTTGGGATGAGGCCGGTGGCGCGGGGGCCGTTCCGTCCGCCAGCGCCGCCTTGCGGTAGCCGGTCGGGGTTTCCCCGGTGGCGTCGCGGAAGGCGCGGTTGAACGGCGCGATGGAGCCATAGCCCAGATCCAGCGCGATCTGCAGCACCTGCCGCCGCGCCTGTCCCGGGTCGGAAAGGGCCTCTTTCGCGGCATCCACGCGGTAGCGGTTCAGGAACGCCGCAAAATTGCGGTAACCCAGCCCCTGATTGATCACCGCGCGCAGGCGATGTTCCTGCGTGTTCAGCCGTTCGGCCAGGTTGCGCACCGTCAGCCCGCTCTCGGCAAACCCGCCCGCCTCCATGAAGGCGATCAGCCGGTCCAGTAGCGCCCGGTCTTCCGGCGCCACGCCCGGACGCGCGCCGGTCTGCACGCTGACCACGGCGGGCCGGCGGCTCTCCATGGGCAATAAATGGCGGCGCGCCAGCAGCAGCCATCCGCCAACCCCGGCCGCCGTCACGAAAAACGCCACGGCCTGCAGCATGTGCAGCCCGTCCGGCTTGGGCGCGAACACCACCCACATTTCAAGCGTCACGGTGACGCCTGAAACAAGGGCGATCACGGTGCTGGCCAGCACCCGGAACTTGCGCCGCGGCTCGACCAGATCATCGCCCCAGTCCTTCAGCGCGATAATCAGGACATGAATCATCAGGATCAGCGCAATCGTGCGGCAGCCCAGCCCGGCGGCGACGCGCATGTCCGGCGGCAGGCCCGCCGTCCTCTCCAGCGCCAGAAAGGCCGCGACCAGGACAAAGGGCGCCAGCCGCCAGCTCTTCCAGCGGAAATCGTCGCAGAACAGCGCCAGCGCGAACCACCAGAAGAACACCACTTCCAGATTGGCGAAGTAGCCCAGCGGAAGCGCGGCCAGCCCCAGACTGTCCGCGATCAGCGGCGAGGCGAGCGGGATATAGACCGCCGCCGACAACGCGAACAGCGCGCCGAAACGCGCCGCCTGCGACCGCCCGCACAGCCTGAAGAACGCGACGGCGATCAGCAATGTCATGCCCATCGCCGCCCCGCGCAGCAGGATTTCAAGAATGTCGGTCTCGCTCATGGGCCGCTCGCTGGATGGTGGCGCTTATCGTGGGCCGTCCGCCGCATGACTGGCAAGACGCATCGGGGCCGCACGGCCCTCAAGGGCCCGCGCCAGCGCCGGCGACCCGATTTCGGCGACCGTGCGCTCGACCGTGTCGGCCATGCAGATGCGCAGCCCGCGGTCGCTCATCGCGCCGTGGGCGTTCTCCTGGCGGCAGACTTTCTGCGCCGTGCGCTCGATCTTCTCGATCACCGCCCCGGCATAGGCCGGATCGGCCAGCGCCGCCCGGTCGATTTTCAGGGTTTCGGTCTCCGCCGGTCCGGCGGCCATGGCCGGGGCCGCGATCCCGGCGGCGCTGACGGCCATCAGCGCGGCGGCGAATGTTCTGGCAAACGTGTTCATGGGAACCTCCAATCGTTGAAACGCCCCCAGACTGAGCGCTACCGCCTTCGCCATCTCCGCGATTTCGCCGATGCAAAGCCTTTTGCGGAATCGATCAGCATTTTTCGGAAATGACGCGAGAACGCGGGCTTCACGCTTGCCCGGCCCGCCAAGTCAGGGTCTTCTGCCGGGCATGGAGGGGACGGAACTAGCTGAACTGGCCCGGGCGGCGGAACAGCGGGGCGACCGGAAGGGCGCGGCACGGCTGTGGGAGAAACTCTCCAGCCAGCACCCGGACGATCCCGATCCGCCCTACCGCATCGGGGCGCTGTTTCATGAGCTGGGGCTCTATGTCAGCGCACTGCCCTATTTCCAGTCTGCCGTCCGGCGGGGCGCGAACTCTGCGGAGCCGCAGCTGCGCATCGCACACTGCCTCGTTTCAATGGGGCGCCCGGAGGACGCGCTGGCCATCTACCGCCAGCTTCTGGACCAGACGCCCGTCCCGGCCACGATTTCCGCCTATCTATTCGCGCTTATCCTCACCCCCGGCCAGAGCGCAGATTTCGTGGCGGCGGAACACCGCCGTCTGGCGGCCCTTCTGGAAACGGCGCCGCCCGCGCCCCGCGCCGCGTCGGCGGGCGGCCTCAAGCATGTGGGACTGGTGAGCGGGCATCTGGGCTCCGAACACCCGATCGCCCAGCTTATTGAACCCGCGCTGGAACGGATCTCGCGCAGCGGTCTCAAGCTGACCGTCTACGCCACCCGTCCGCCTGGCCCGGCGCAGGCGGACCGCATCCGGCGTTATGGCGGGGTAGAGTCCATTCACGGTCTGAACGATACGGACGCGGCGGCGCGCATCGCCGCGCAGGGGCCGGATCTGCTGGTGGATCTGATCGGTCATACCAGCGGCGCCCGTCCCGGAATCTTCGCGCGGCGCCCCGCGCCCAGACAGGCCGGATTCCTCGGCTATACGTTTACCAGCGGCGCGCCCTTCATGGACGCCATCATCGCCGATCCCCATGTCTGCCCGCCGCAGGAAGAGAGCCTCTACGCCGAACGCGTCATCCGTCTTCCCGCCTGTTTCACGGTCTTCAGGCCGCCGCCGGGCATGCCGGAGGAGCGCAGCAAGGTCGCGCGGGATAATCTCGTCTTCGGGTCCCTGAACAACGCCGCCAAGCTGAACCTCCCCACAATCCGCCTGTGGGCGCGTGTCGTCTCCGGGGTCGCGGACGCGCATCTCCTCCTTAAATCCCGCGCCTTCGCGGAGCCGGCCAATCGCGCCCGGATCGCAGGCCTGTTTGACGCCGCCGGGCTGGACCCGGCGCGTCTGGACTTTGAAGGCCATTCATCCTTCAGCCAGGGCATGGCCCGTTATCGCGGCGTCGACATTGCGCTGGACCCGCTGGTCTATAATGGCTGCACCACCACGGCCCACGCCCTGTGGATGGGAACCCCGGTGGTCAGCCTGCCCGGCCGCGCTTTCTACGCCCGCATGGGCGTCAGCCTGCTGACGGCGGCGGACCGGCCGGAATGGATCGCCGCGGACGAGGACGACTATGTCCGCATCGCCCGATCTCTCGCCGCGGACCGCGGCGCGTTGCGCGCTGAACAACAGCGCCTGCTAACCAGCCTTGAAGCTTCACCGCTATGTGATCTGAACGCCTATGCGGACTCTTTATCGGACGCATTCCGCCGGGCGGCGGCACTCCCCGCCTAGCATTTCCATGACGAGCCCGGAGGAAAGGAAAATAGCCATGAATTCCGGCAAGGCGCTCCTCATACCGCTCTGCATGCTGATCGCCTGCCTTCTGGCCGCGGCGCTCGGCGCGCTGCAGAACCAGCTCACCTATCCGGTCAGCCCGTCATGGTTCCATGACTGGAAATTCTCGCAATTCGATATTCCGCCCGCCTTGCATGGCCGGGCCGGCGCCAGCCTCGTCGGCCTTTTGGCGACCTGGTGGCTGGGGCTGATCCTCGGCCTCGTCCTGCTGATCCCCTGCCTGTTCCAGCCGACGCCGCGCCGGATGTTCAGCGCTTTCCTGAAAGCCGCGCTCTTCGTGCTTGCGGCCACCCTCATGGCAGAGACCGCCGCCGCGCTCTGGGGACTGGCGCGCATCAACAGCGAAACCGCGCCCGGCTGGACGCGCGTCTTCGACGACCCGGCCGCCGCCGCCCGGGTCCAGTTCATCAATTTTATCGGCTATCTCGCAGCGGCCGTAGCAACCATTGCGGCGGCCGCTTACAGCTTTCACCGCCGAAATCGTTGAATTGAAAAAGAGAAAATGGTGGCGGGGGGGAGACTCGAACTCCCGACCTCAGGATTATGAGTCCTGCGCTCTAACCAGCTGAGCTACCCAGCCACGTCTCATTGACGAGAGGGGCAGGGATATACGGGTCTAAGCCCCGGCAAGCAAGCAGGGCTGTGCAGCGCGCGCCGATTATCAGGCGTTCTCCGGCGGATACCGCCCGCTGGCCGCGTCCGGCCCGTCAATATGAGAGGCCGCCGCATCGCGTTTGCGCAGCAGCAACAGGCCATCGCCCAGCGACAGGAAAACCTGGTCGAACCGGCCATCGGATTTCGCCGTCACGGCCACTTCGCGCAACGCCCGCGTGGCGGGATCGTCCGCGTCCTGCTCGGCCACCTTGCCGCTCCACAGAACATTGTCGAGCACCATCAGCCCGCCCGGCCGCAACAGGCTCGCCGCCTCTTCGTAATAGGCGCCGTAATTTTCCTTGTCGGCGTCCAGGAAGACCATGTCCACGCTGTCGGAAAGCCCTTCCGCGCCCAGCGCCTTCAGGCTGTTCATGGCGCCGCCGGGCCGTTTCTCGATCACGTCATCAACCCGGGCTTCCTTCCAGTAGCCCTCCGCGATGTCCAGAAACTCTTCCGAGATATCGCACGCAATGACGCGCGCGTTCGTACCGTGGATTTCCTTCATGGGCAGGGCCATGGCCAGCGCCGAATAACCCGTGAATGTCCCGACCTCGATATAGATTCGCGCCCCGGTCAGCCGCGCCAGAAACGCCATGAACGCGCCCTGCTCGGCGCCGATCTGCATATTGGCGTCGTCGCGCTCCGCGGTTTCCGCGCGGCACCGGGCGAGGGCGGGATGCTCCTCGCGGTTGGCGCTGACGATATAGGCGTCGAGCTTGTCGCTCACTCCGATGGTTCTGCGGGACATGGATCAGGCTCTCCTACTGATTGTGGGGCGTGATCTCCGCGCGTCTCATCTCCTGTATTCGCGAGGCGGCGCGTTGAAACTCGAAGGAATAATCGCCGCGCCCATAGAGTTGTTCCGGCTCCGACTCAGCGCGCGCCACCAGCACCGTGTCGTTCTCGTAGAGCGCGTCGATCAGCGTCACCAGGCGTTTCGCCGCGTCGCGCCGGCTCTCGTCCAGCGCCGGGATATCCTCGACAAACAGCACGCGGTATCGCCGCGCCAGCGCCAGATAGTCCCCCGCGCCCAGCGCCCGGCCGCACAGATCCTCGAACGGGAAACGCGCGCATCCCGCCGCCGCCCGCGGCACGTTCAACACCCGCCCCTTCACCATCACGGACTCCGCCTCTTCAGACGCCCCTCCGGTCGCGCGCTCCCACAGCGTCTCCAGCTTGCGTTCGGACGCCGCGTTCAGCGGAGTCAGCCACAGATCCTCCCCGGCCAGCGCCTGCCGCCGGTAATCGTGACCGGCGTCCAGCTGCACCACCTCCATCGACTCGCAGATCAGATCGATGAACGGCATGAAGAGCTGGCGGTTGATGCCGCCCTCATACAGCTCCGTCGGCGCCCGGTTGGAGGTGGCGACCACCGTCACCCCCTCCCCGAACAGGTGATCGAAAAACCGGCCCACGATCATGGCGTCGGCAATGTCGTTGATTTCCGCCTCGTCCAGACAGAACAATCTCGCCGATTTCGCCATCACCTTCGCGGTCTGGCGGATCGGGTCGCTCTCCCCGGCCTTGCGGCGCGTTTCCAGATCGTCGTGAACCTCGGCCATGAAGTCGTGGAAATGCAGGCGGCGCTTCTCGCGCAGCGGCGCGTGTTCAAAGAACAGCGACATCAGCATGGACTTGCCGGTGCCCACGGGGCCGTAGATCCAAAGCCCCGGCGGCGCGCTTTTCTTCCGCCCGAACCAGCCGCGCCCGGATTGGCCGACGCCCTCGGAAACGCGGGACAGAATCTCCGCCGCGTGCTCCTGTTCGGGATCGCGCTTTAGCGTTCCGGCCGCGACCTTTTCGCGCCAGGCTTCAAGAACGGATGGGCCGCTCAACCGATCAGCCGCAGTCGTTTCGGCTCGAGAATGCGCAGCGCCATCGCCAAATCCCGTCCGCGTTTGAGAATCTGTCCGCCCATGCCGACAATCATATACGCGCCCTGGCGCTGGGCCAGTTGCGGGTGCTTTTCGATGCGGTAGAGCGGCGCCTCGCTGGCGCGGCGGAAGACGGAGAACACGGCGCGGTCCTCGAGATGGTCGATCGCATAGTCACGCCATTCGCCGCCGGCCACCTGCCGCCCGTAGAGCGACAGGATCGCGTCCAGCTCGCGCCGGTCGAAGGCGACCTGCGCGCGGCGTCTGGAGCGCCCGCCGGACTGATTTGCGGCGGGCGGACTCATATGGGATCTCCCAAATCGTCTCCTCTCATCACGAAAACCATATTACCAAGATTTAACCGGCGCCACGCAATAGCCTTATTTCGGTCAGGCTGCGGACAAATCCTGCTTTCAGAGTGTGAATTGTCGGCTGGTGCTGCTTCGATAAGTCCGCATCCTGGTTTTGACAGCCCCCCAGCCCCCGGGATCTGCGTCTTGCGGCCCAGCCGACATCCCTCCTTCCCCAATCTACTTGCGATGACCCGGCGCTGGCGCGCGTCCCCCATGCCCGCTAGGCAGTAGGGATGCGTCTGAACCAGGTCACGTTTCCGGTTGCCGATATCCCGCGCGCCCGCGCCTTCTGGCTGAAGCTGGGCTTCGCGCTGATCGTTGATTCGCCGCACTATTGCCGCTTCGAAACGCCGGAGGGCGAGGCCACGCTCTCCATCTCCCTCAATCCGGAAGCGGCCGGGTCCGGCCCGAAAGTCTATTTCGAATATGAAAGCGCCGAGGCGCTGGATTTCGCCGTCGCGCTATATGAGCGCAACGGAATCGAATTCGAGACCGCGCCCGAAGATCAGTCCTGGCTTTGGCGCGAAGCCCAGCTGACAGATCCCGACGGCAACCGCCTCATCCTCTATTACGCCGGCGAAAACCGCCTCAATCCGCCCTGGCGGGTCTAGGGCAGGCGCGCAGAATCGGCGCGGCGAGGAGTTCGTACGGAGATCGCGCCCCATCGGAGGGCCGTTCGGCTGGAACGCTTCGCCCGAGAATGGCCAGATAACGGTCCGCGCCCTTGCAATAATGAAACGGGACCTCGTGATAGGGCAGCTGCCCCAGCGCCAGACTCGCCCGCAACCTGATCTGTTCGAGCTGATCCGGGTCAGTTTCGCCACGCGAACGATGGTCGAGCCAGGTCAGCGCCGCCAATCCATTCAGGCGCGGCGCGCAATCTGGATCAATCATCTCAACCGCTTCACGGAAACTCTCCTCGGGATTGCTCGCCTGCGCATCCCTCTCAAGAAGCGCCTCCTCCAGAAGGCCGGCATTGAGATAAGCCAGACCAGCGGTCAGTTGGCGCATATCGGAGCCGTCCGTGGGCGTTTGGTCTCCGTAATCTCCCGCGCTGACGCTCACAGTCTCGGTCTTGATCTCTTCGACGCGCTGGCGGCTTCGCTCATAATCGCCGGAAATCACGCCGCGCCATGCGTCATGAATCCGGGACCGGAAAAGGTCCGGATAAAAGCCGTACAGACCCGTCAACCGGCCATGGACTGGCTCTCCTTCTCCCGCCTTGTCGCCATCATGGGTCTCGTAAAAGTCCAGATATTCCGGGCCAGTTAGAGGATACTCATTCCGGAGAAATCGCCGCGTAACGCTCTGATCGAGCTTTTCCTTGAATGCCTCGTTTGTGATCGCTGCGGAAGACCGCGCCCCGGGCGGAATGAGCGCCTGCCGTTCCGCATACTCCCAATTGCTCGGGCTGAAGCTGACCGGAACCCGGTTGCCGAGGCCCGCCAAGTCAACGCTGCCCGGCCGGCAGGCGCTTCTATCGATAAGCGGCGTGTATAGCTCTTCAAAAGCATTTTCTGTCTGGGCGCTGCCTTCAGCCGGGCTGAACGCAAGGAAGATAAAGGCGGCAAGGCAGGTTCTGGCTTTCATGCGGACAGGGTGACCGTCTGCCTGACCACGTCAAGCAGACGGGAAAAGCCGCCTACGGCAACCGCCCCGCGCCCAGCACCGGCCCAAGCCCGCGCGTCTGGACCAGCACCGCGGCGCCGTTTCCGTCATCGGCGACGGAAAATGTCTCCGTTCCGCCCGTCCATTCGCCCAGCCGCTCGATATCGGTGACCGGATTGACCGCCGTATAGGTGCGCCCGGCATTTTCCCCGCGCGAGACATCCACGCTGACCTCGCCCGGCTGATACCGCACCAGCCACACATCCGCCCCGCCTTTCGGCGCGGCGGCCGCTTTGACGGTCACAGACACCGCGTCGCCGGCGGTTTCCGTGGTGATTTCCGGTCCTGTAGCGGCGCCGGATTTGCGGCTTTTTATAAAACCGCCCACGTCGCCGCGCCGCGATCCGACCCCTTCCAGCGTCCCATCGGCCACGATTTGCGGCGTATAGACCCGCTTGGCGTTGAACGCCTTGGCATAGTCGCGCTGGCGTTCGGTGAACTCCGGATCGCCGAACGTGTCTTCCCAGCCCAGATAATCCCAGTAGGTCACGCCATAGGTCAGGATCAGCAGGTCGTCACGTTCCGCCGAAAGGTCGCGCATCAGCGCATTGGCCGGCGGGCAGGAAGAGCAGCCCTGGCTGACGAACAGCTCCAGAACCACCGGCTTGTCCGCGGCCTCGGCGGAACAGGCGGCGGCAAGCAGGGCGGCGGAAAGGCTGAGGGTCTTGAACATCATGCCCGAAGGATAAGCGCCGCCCCCGCGCACGGCCCAATCACTTCGCTGTTATGGCCGGTCACGGGCGCATATCCGCATTGACCGCCGCGCCGGGACGCCGTATCGAGCGCGCCCTGGGCCTTGAGGAAGCGCCCGCCGCTCGCGGGCGAGCAATCGTCACGGTGGAGTCTTCCGCCTTATTCACGGCCTTGCTGTTTTCAGAAAACAGCATGCGGTCCGATGGCAATGCGAGCGCCCGTCCAATTTCCGCATGCTTGTAACTGGAACAGGCTTGCTATGAATGACTCAACACCCCTTCCCGCCCTTGATGCGCTCAAGAATCAGGCGAAACGCCTGCGCGCACGCCTTGCCGAGGACGGCGATTTTCTTTCCCACAGCGAGACGCTGGAGCTTATCGCGCGCCAGTATGGCTATCGCGACTGGAACACCATCCACGCCGCCTGCGGCAACCGGCCCCGGACTCCGGTCGCGGTCGGCGCTCAGGTCAGCGGCCATTATCTGGGCCAGCCTTTCACGGGCGAGGTGATCGGCGTCCAGAAACTCTCGGACAACGGCCGCGCCCGCATCACGCTGGACTTCCATGAGCCCGTCGATGTCGTGAAATTCGACAGCTTCTCGGCTTTTCGAAAGCGCGTTTCCTGCGTCATCGGCGCGGACGGCCGCACGGCGGAGAAGACCTCCGACGGCCAGCCGCAAATGATTCTGTCGCTGTAACGAAAAGAAAAGGGCCGGCGAGTCGCCTCGCCGGCCCTTCTTTTCACTCATTGAGAGCGGATCAGGCGGCCAGATTGCGCAGCACGTAGTGCAGGATGCCGCCGTTTTTATAGTATTCCAGCTCGTTCTCGGTATCGATCCGGGCGCGAACCTTGGCGGTTTTCGTCTCGCCGTCGGCCGTGGTGATCGTGATGTCGAATTCCGCGCCGGGGGTCAGGCCCTCGATGCCCGGAATATCGACCTTTTCGTCGCCTTTCAGGCCCAGCTCTTCCCAGCTCGTCTCCTCGAACTGCAGGGGCAGCACGCCCATGCCGATCAGGTTGGAGCGGTGAATCCGCTCATACGATCCGGCGATAACGGCTTTCACGCCCAGCAGGATCGTGCCCTTGGCCGCCCAGTCGCGGGAGGAGCCGGTGCCGTATTCCTTGCCGGCGAACACCACCAGATCGGTGCCGTCCTCGATATATTTCATCGCCGCGTCATAGATCGGCATGACTTCGCCGGACGGGATGTACTTGGTGTAGCCGCCCTCTTTTTCCGGGGTCATCTGGTTGCGGATGCGGATATTGGCGAAGGTGCCGCGCATCATCACTTCGTGATTGCCCCGGCGCGAGCCGTAGGAGTTGAACTCGCGCGGCTCCACGCCGTGCTCGATCAGATACTGGCCGGCGGGGGATTCTTTCCAGATCGAACCGGCCGGAGAAATGTGGTCGGTCGTGATGGAATCGCCCAGCAGGGCCATGATCCGCGCGCCCTTCACATTGGTCTTGGCGTCGGGCGTCTTGGACATGCCCTCGAAATAAGGGGGATTGCGGACGTATGTGGACTCCTCGTCCCACTCATAGGTCTGACCGCCCGTCACCTCGATGGCGCGCCAGTCCTCGTCGCCCTCGAAGACCTGTCCGTAGCGTTCCTCGAACATGGCCGGCGTGATGGAAGTGCGGACCAGATCCTTGATCTCCTGAGTGCTCGGCCAGATGTCTTTCAGATAGACCGGCTCGTTTTCCTTGTCATAGCCGACCGGGTCTTCGGTCAGGTTGATATTCATGGAGCCGGCCAGCGCATAGGCCACGACCAGCGGCGGAGAGGCGAGATAGTTCGCCTTCACGTCCGGGCTGATCCGCCCCTCGAAATTGCGGTTGCCGGAGAGAACGGAGGTGGCGACCAGATCGCCTTCCTTCACCGCCGCCGAGATCGGCTCGGGCAGCGGACCGGAATTACCGATACAGGTCGTGCAGCCATAACCCACAAGATTGAAGCCCAGCGCGTCCAGATCGTCCTGCAAATTCGCGCGCTCCAGATAATCGGTCACCACCTGGGAGCCCGGCGCCAGAGAGGTCTTCACCCACGGCTTGACCTCCAGCCCTTTCTCCAGCGCGTTGCGCGCCAGAAGGCCCGCGCCGATCATCACGGACGGGTTGGACGTGTTGGTGCAGGAGGTAATGGCCGCAATCGTCACGTCGCCATGGCCGATGGAATAATCCTCGCCCTCGATCTTCACGCGGCGATGGCCGTCCTCGGCCTTCTTGAAGACATCCGCCAGATCCTCGGCGAACTTGTCGGCGGCGTTGGACAGCTCGATGCGGTCCTGCGGGCGTTTCGGCCCGGCGACGGACGCCACCACCGAACCCAGGTCCAGCTCCAGCGTGGAGGAGTAGAGCGGCTCTTCCTGTTCCGGGCGCCACAGGCCTTGCGCCTTGGCATAGGCCTCGACCAGCTTGATCCGCTCGGGATCGCGGCCCGTGGCCTCCAGATAGCGCAGCGTGTCGTCGTCGGTCGGGAAGAAGCCGCAGGTCGCGCCATATTCCGGCGCCATGTTGGAAATCGTGGCCTCGTCCTCGATCGACATCGTGTCCAGCCCCTCGCCGAAGAACTCGACGAACTTGCCGACCACGCCGTGCTGGCGAAGCATGTCGGTGACCGTCAGCACCAGGTCGGTGGCGGTCACGCCCTCGGCCAGCTTGCCGGTCAGCTTGAAGCCGACGACTTGCGGGATCAGCATTGAGATCGGCTGGCCCAGCATCGCGGCCTCGGCCTCGATGCCGCCCACGCCCCAGCCCAGAACCGACAGGCCGTTGATCATGGTGGTATGGCTGTCCGTGCCGACAAGGGTGTCCGGCATGGCGTATTCCACGCCGTCCTCTTCCTTGGTCCAGACCGTCTGGCCCAGATATTCCAGATTCACCTGATGGCAGATGCCGGTGCCCGGCGGCACGACGCGGAAATTCTTGAACGCGCTCGCGCCCCATTTCAGGAATTTGTAGCGCTCCAGATTGCGCTCGTACTCGCGCTCCACATTCTTCTTGAACGCGGTCGGGTTGCCGAAATAGTCGACCATGACGGAGTGGTCGATGACGAGGTCGACCTGCGCCTGCGGATTGATGGCGTCCGGGTCCGCGCCCAGCTCCTTGGCCGCGTCGCGCATGGCGGCCAGATCCACCACGGCGGGAACGCCGGTGAAGTCCTGCAGCAGGATGCGTGCGGGCTGATAGGCGATCTCGGTATGGCTGGAGCGTTTTTCCATCCAGTCGCGAACCGCTTCGATCTGCGCCTTGGTGACCAGATTGCCGTCTTCGCGGCGCAGCAAATTCTCAAGCAGCACTTTCAGCGTGTAGGGCAGTCGCGAAATGCCGTCGAGGCCGTTCTTCTCGGCTTCCTTCAGGTCGAAATATACATAGGTCTTGTCGCCGACCTTCATTTCGCGGCGGCAATTGAAACTGTCCTTGGACGCCATGGGCGGGCTCCTTATCATCGGGATGCATTTGAGTAGCTGGCAGTTATCTAGCCAAGCCAGCGCGCGCCGTCCACGCGGCGCATGTGTTTGCTGATATGACGCATGAGCATAAGGAAAGGTCCATGACCGCCCCGGTTATTCTCACACGCGATAAAAATATCGCGGCCGTCTCCATCAACCGGCCCGCCGCGCGCAACGCCGTTGATGCTGCAACTGCGAACGAGTTGCGAAAAGCTTTCCTCTCTCTGGAGCATGACGCGGATATCCGCGTCATCGTCTTTACCGGCGAGGGCGGCGCATTCTGCGCCGGTTGGGACCTCAAGACCGTCTCGCGGGACACCGGCCTCGACATCGCCCCGCCCACGGGCGAGGCGCTGGACCCGGGCGGGCCGATGGGCCCGACGCGGCTGCAGCTTTCCAAGCCCGTGATCGCCGCCATAGAAGGCCCGGCCGTGGCCGGCGGCATGGAGCTGGCGCTCTGGTGCGACCTCCGCGTCATGGCGAAATCGGCGTATCTGGGCATTTATAACCGCCGCTGGGGCGTCCCCCTGATCGATGGCGGAACGACGCGCCTGCCGCGCCTGATCGGCGAGTCCCGCGCCATGGACCTGATCCTGACCGGCCGCAAGATGGACGCGGAAGAGGCCTTCGCCATCGGCCTCGCCAACCGCCTGACCGAAGACGGGGCGGCGCTGGAAACCGCGCTTGAGCTGGCGCGTCAGATCGCCGCCTATCCGCCCAACGGCATGCTGGCCGACTGGAAAAGCGCGCGCGAAGGGCTGGATGGGGATATGATGGGCGCGCTCGAACGCGAATTCGCACGCGGCGCGGAGGTGATCCGCAGCGGCGAAAGCGCCATGGGCGCGGGCCGTTTCGCTTCCGGCAAGGGCCGTGGCGGCGATTTCGGCGACATTTAGGAATTTTCGATTACCGGGAGAGACACATGACCGCCCCAATCCGATTGCTGCTCGGCGCCGCCGTCATCATCGCCCTCGCCGCCTGTGACCGCGAGGCGGAAACGCCCGCGCCGGAACAACCGCCAGCCGCGCAGGACACCGCCGAAACCGGACAGGACGCGGCCGGCGCCGGCGACTGGGCCGCCGAGGCCCCCTTCTCCCTCAAGGAGGAGACCGGCACCGCCACGATTGAAATATCCACGCCGGAAGAGGTCCTCTCCCGCGACCGCGCGCTCTATGAGCAGATTTTCGTGGAGGCGGACGCCGCGGCTGAGCACTTCAAGCAAACGGCCGAGGAGGGCAAGGCAGACGCCGAGGCCAATGACTATCCCTTCCGCCCCTACACGCGGGAGGTGGAATGGACCGCCCCCTTCGACAATGGCGAAATCGCCAGCCTGATCGGGCAGGTCTGGGAATATACCGGCGGTGCCCACGGCAATAATTATTACGACACGCTGACCTGGTCCTTCACCGAATCCGGCTTGCTCGTCACCAGCGATTTCTTCGTCCCGGACCAGCAAACCTGGGACGGGCTTTCCGCCATCGCCAGGGGAAAACTCTTGCAGGCCAAACGCGAGCGCTTCGCCGAATACAGGGAGGCTTCGGAAGACGTCGACCCCATGTGGATGGACGCCATCAAAGACGCGACCGCGCCCGAGGTTTCGTCCTTCGACCTGATGACGCTCGTCCCCTCCACCGAAGACGGCAAGGCCGGCGGAATCAAGCTCTACTATCCGCCCTACGCGGTCGGCCCCTATGCCGAGGGCTCGTATGAAATTGTCCTGCCGCAGGCGGACATCGCGCAATATATCGCCCCGGCATACCGGGATTTGTTCGCGGGCGATCCCGCGCCGGATCCGCAACTGAACCAGGGCGGCGAAGAATGATGCGTGCGGCGCCGCGCGCCCTTGGCCGCGGCGGCCTGACTTCATAAGACACGGCCATGAGCACGCGCCTGATCGCCTTCACGCCGCTGGCCATCCTGCTGGCCGTTATCCTCGCCTTTCTCTCCCTGCTGGTGCGGGGAGAGCCCGAGGCGCGCGACCCGATGGCGGGCAAGCCCTTCCCGCAGGTCGAGCTGGCGGCGCTGACCGGCTATGACCGCTTCAACCCGGCGGAGGGCCTGCCCGAAGGCCCGGCCCTGGTGAATATCTGGGCGTCATGGTGCACGCCGTGCCTGGCCGAACACCCGCTCCTGATGGCCCTCGCCGAAGAGGGCGTCCCGCTCTACGGCATCGACTACAAGGAGCGCGAGCCGGGCGCGGGCGAGGCCTTCCTGCAGCGTCACGGCTCCCCCTTCGCCGCGGTCGGCGCGGACCCGGAAGGGCGCATGGGGCTGGAGCTGGGCGTCACCGGCGTCCCTGAAACCTTCGTGATTGATTCCAACGGCGTCATTATCGCCCGCCATGCCGGCCCGCTGACCGGGGACATCATCGAAAACAAGCTCCGCCCGGCGCTCGATTCCGCCCTCTAGGCCACTGAATTAATTCACCTATCGATAAAATCCCGTCATCATGCTTGCTTTTTATTTCGATGTTTGGCTAAATGTCGATATGAGCACTGCCTTCAAAGCCCTTGCCGACCCCACGCGACGCCGCGTCCTTGAACTGCTCAGGAAGCGGCCGATGAGCGCGGGCGAACTGTCGAGCCACTTCGATGTGGCGCAATCGACCATGTCGGCGCATTTCGCGGTCCTCCGCGAAGCCGATCTCGTGACTTCCGAGAAGCAGGGAAAATCGGTGGTCTATCAGTTGAAACTGTCCGTTCTGGAAGAAGCCCTTCTGGGCTTCGCCCGCGCCTTCGGCTGGGAGTTGCAGAACGCCGGGCCGGCGGAAAATACGCCGCCGGAAACCAAAGGAGCCGATCAATGAGCACGCAATCCCTGACCCGGTCCGACAAGACCGCCGCCACCCTTGGATCACTGCTTGTGATCACGGTCATTGGCGTCGCCTTTATCAAGGAATTCGGCGGCATCGATAACATGGCCGCCAAGCGCATCATCGGCATGGCGATGGGCGGCTTGCTGATCGTGGCGGGCAATCTCCTGCCCAAGCTGGTGCTGCCGCTGGGCGGACGCCGCGACAATCCGCGCGCCGCGGCCGAACGGCTGGCCGGATTGCTCTTTGTCATGGCCGGACTGGTCCAGATCGCCGCCTGGCTGTTCGCGCCGCAGGACGCCCCGCTCATCGCCTCCATCGCCGGTCTATCGGCCGTGTCGCTCGCCGGCGCCAACTATCTCCTGAAATCCATACGGCGTCCGGCGCAGGCGGCCTCAGGGGCGGACCCGCACGTCCGCGAAAACCGCCTCCTTATCGGCAAGCGCGACGTGGTCTTCCACATCCTGCATGCGCTGGCCTGGGTGTTCGCCATGTTCCTGGCGGACGAAATCTGGGGCGATGCCGCCGCCAAATGGATGGTCATCGGCTTTGTTCTCAGCCAGGGCATGTTCATCGCCGCCCTGACCACCAGCCGCGTCATCCTTCAAGGCGGGAAATCCTAGGCCCGCTCCACCCGGAAGGCAAAGCAGCCGGCGCGCGAGTTTCGCACATGGACATAGGCGACATCGGGATGGATCAGCGCGCCGCGCAATTCCATCTCCAGCGCCGCCGGGTCGTCCACCAGACGGTTTTCCGCATAGACGATCCGGTGATCCGCGTCATAGGCGCGGATCGTCCGCGCCCCGCCCCGCGCCACCGTCGGCAGGCGGCCATTGCAGCGCCGCCGCCTGCACGCCGCTTCATGGATGAAAACCGGCCCGGCTTCCCAGAACGGCCCCGGCG
>NZ_JACESD010000084.1:0-5179 GCF_013911995.1 Euryhalocaulis sp. | reverse complement strand
GAACCGCGCGGCGCGTCTCTTTGTGGACGCGAAACATACAAACACACGGTAACCGGCGTCCCGAAAGACGCGCCGCGCCACCCTCGTGTTTTCTTGGATAACTCTGCGGCCAGCGGGCCGTGGAGGCGGAGGCGTTCACCCCAACGAGTCCCCGGAAATCGCAAAGCGATTATCCGGGGTCCAGAGATAGCGGCTCCGTTGCAGGCTGGATCCCGGACAATGGCTGCGCCATTTCCGGGAGCTGAAAGAGTGAAAGGCAATAAAAAGAACGTCATCCTCCGACGGACCCCGGCCTTGAGCCGGGGGAAGATCGGAGGACCCAGTTGAAGTCTTTGCGCCCCAAGCTCCCTGGGTCCTCCGGTCAAGCCGGAGGATGACGGTGAAGAGAGGGGAGAGGAGAGAAAAAACCCTCGCCCCTCAAACCTCGTCGCCCGGGGTCAGATGGGAGATCACATAGCGCACGGTGGAGAGCAGCATCAGCACGGTCGAGATCATCAGCCCCGCCAGCAGCGCAATCAGCGTCACCAGGATGAAATAGAGCGAAGAATACCAGCCGTGCGGAATCTTCTCGAACTCGCCCACCGGCAATTGCAGCATCAGCAGAAGCAGGATCGATCCACCCAGCGTGAACGCCGCCACCGTGCTGATCCGGTTGATGGAGCGGAACACCCATTCGTCGAACTCGGTGTCTCCGCGCCGCGCGAAACCCAGCAGGGTCAGCATCAGCGCCATGATGGTGGCCGACGCCGTGGCGATGGCCGCGCCGAAATAAAGCGAGGTCTGCTGCAGCGCGCTGATCAGGTCCAGCGCCGCCCGGACGCCGTAAATTCCGCCGATCAGGAACTTGACCCCCAGCACCACGACCACGGCCAGCCCGCCGCCGGCATAGGCCCATCTGGGACTGCGAAACCTGAAAGGGTCGGACATGGATTAAAGCCGCTCCGCCGCGAATGTGTCGCAGGAGTCCATCGCGCCGCTGTCATAGCCCGCCATGAACCAGCGCTGGCGCTGCTCGGCCGAACCGTGCGTGAAGCTGTCGGGCGTCACCCGCCCTTGCGCGCGGCGCTGCAGCGTATCATCCCCCACCGCCGCGGCCGCCCTCAGCCCTTCCTGGATGTCGCCCTGTTCAAGAATGCCGTTCATCCGGTCAGCCCGCGCCGCCCAGACCCCGGCATAACAGTCCGCCTGCAACTCCACTCGCACCTGCACGGTGTTGGCTTCGGTCTGCGAAAGGCGTTGTTTCATGGCATTGGCCCGGTCCAGAACGCCGGTGACATTCTGCACGTGATGGCCGACCTCGTGCGCGATCACATAGGCCGGCGCGAAGTCGCCCGACGCGCCCAGCTGCCCGCTCAATTCATCGAAGAAGGTCAGATCGATGAATATCTTGCGGTCCGGCGGGCAATAGAACGGCCCCACCGCGGCGCTGGCGAACCCGCAGCCCGAAGGCACGGCGTCGGAAAACAGCACCAGCGCCGGTTCCGGGTAATCCATCCCCTGCTCCAGGAAGACCTGATTCCAGACATCTTCGGTGTCGGCCAGGATCACGGCGGAAAACTCCGCTTCCTCTTCCTGCCCCGGCGGAACCTCGCCTTGGCTGGCGACCGTCTGGCCGCCGCCTCCGGTCAGCAGGTTCAGCACCGGCTGGAGATCGCCGCCAAACAGCCAGACGCCGCCCACGATCAGCACCACGAACACAAGGCCGCGAAACCCGAAAATCCGGAAGATCAGGGGCAGCAGCGCAAGCCCCCCGCCGCCGCGGGAAAAACGCTGGCCGCGCCGGTCCTCGATATTCCCGCTGCGCCGGCGATTTCGCCATTCCACCATTTTCGTATGTCTCCTATGCGCTCACGAATTATGAAATCGGCGTCATGTGCCTTCAAACCGCCCGATGAATACCTATCTTGCCCTGTCCGCGTGCTGGAACAAAGGCTCCAGCGCGCGGGTTTCGGGGTAGAGGGAGATTATCCATGACCAACGTTCCTGCGCTATCGCTGTCGCCCGAACAAGGACTCAGCCGTTACCTGTCCGAGATCCGCAAATTTCCAATGCTGGAGAAGGACGAGGAGTTCATGCTGGCCAAAAGCTGGGCCGAGCATGAGGACGCCAAAGCCGCGCATAAGCTGGTTACCTCCCATCTGCGCCTGGTCGCCAAGATCGCCATGGGCTATCGCGGCTATGGCCTGCCCATCGGCGAAGTGATTTCCGAGGGCAATGTCGGCCTGATGCAGGCGGTCAAGAAATTCGATCCGGACAAGGGCTTCCGCCTGGCGACTTACGCCATGTGGTGGATCCGCGCCTCTATCCAGGAATATATCCTGCGCTCCTGGTCGCTCGTGAAGATGGGCACCACGGCGGCGCAGAAGAAGCTGTTCTTCAATCTCCGCCGCCTGAAAGGCGAGATGAAGGCGCTGGAAGAAGGCGACCTGACGCCGGAGCATGTCGAGGAAATCGCCACCAAGCTGGGCGTGACCGAGGAAGAGGTCACCTCCATGAACCGCCGCATGACCGGGGGCGACGCCTCCCTGAACGCGCCGCTGAAGTCGGATTCAGAGTCGCAGTGGCAGGACTGGCTGGAAGACAACGACACCCCGGATCAGGAAACCACGGTCGCCGACTCCGAAGAATTCACCGTCCGCATGGAGATGCTTCAGGAAGCGATGAGCGCCCTGAATGAGCGCGAACGCCATATCATCCAGGAGCGCAAGCTCTCCGACGAGCCCAAAACGCTCGAGGAACTGGCCCAGGTCTATGGCGTCTCCCGCGAACGCATCCGCCAGATCGAGGTCCGCGCGTTCGAAAAGCTCCAGGAAGCCATGCGCAACGACGCCCGCGACCGCGGCCTGATCGAGGAAGAAGAGCTGGAAACGGTCTGACGCCGTTTCCAGCCGCCTTTCAAAGCCTGTCCCAGTAGCGTTCCATCCGGTCCACGAAGCCGCTTGGCGGACCGGCGAACAGGGCCTCGCCCAGCGGCCGCGCCTTGCGGCGCAGCTCCCGGCTGCGGATGCGTGACAGCCCCGCCAGCGCCTCGGCCGAGGCCGCGCCCCCGAACGCTGCCGGTTCGCCCAGGATCGTCTCCCGCAGCACCGCCAGATTGTGATCTTCACCCGTCAGGTTGGACAGCGTCTTGGAGTAATCGCCAAAATCTTCCAGCGCCTCGTTCCACACCGGCTTGAACAGGCGGACATTCAGCCACAGCGCCTTCAGCGGCTTGCGCCATTCGTGAAACGCCTCGGCGTCGCCGCTCTTATAGGCCTCCGAAAAACGCCTCAGAGCCGTGCGGTAAGTGCGTTTCAAGCCCGGACGGATTGCCGCGAAATCCTTGTGTTTCAGGGATATCTTCCCGACCGGCCGGCGCGCCTCCTCCAGCGCTTCGGCCAAATCCTCGAACAGGACGCGATTATCCAGCGCCCAGTCCGTCATCGCCGCATGGCGATGCGCCAGTTCCGCGCGGATCGTCATGAATGCGCCCGGCTCCAGTTGCTCGCCATAATGCGCCAGCAGGGCGTCGAACGATTCCAGGATGGCGCGGGCGTCGCGCAGATCGGACAGCACGCGGCCGAAATCGCGGAAGATGGCGTTGTTCCGCCGATAGGCCTTCTTGCCCATGTCCTCGCGGACCAGCCGGAACAGCGCGCGGATTTTCTTCAGCCGCTTGCGCGCGGCGAAAGCAGCCGCATCGGGGTTCGGCCCGCGCAGATCCGCGACCGCCTTGCCGATCTGCTCGCCGGCGATCCGCTTCACGCCCTCCTCGGGCGTTTCTCCCGGCTCAAAACGATATCCCATGCATGCTCCGCTGAAGGTCCGCCAATATAATAGACCAAGGCCGACAGGCCCCGCCATGTTCCCTTCTGCACCGCAAAACTCGACGCGCAGAGCCCACGGCGCTAGGTCCCCTGTTGAATCAAATCCCGGGGGATCGACATGACAATCCGCACGTTCATGGCGGCGCTGGCCGCTTTTTTCTGCCTGACCGCCGCCGCTGCAGCGCAAGTTTCAAGCGACTATGCGCGCCTGATCGAAGACGCGGCCACCTATCAGGATGAAGCGCAATTCGCGGCCACGCTGGCGCTGGTCGCCCGCAACGCCGAAGGCGGCCAAGCCGCAGTGATGGATACGGTCGCGCTGGTCGCCCCGGATCGCGCCGGTGAAGCCTATGCGGCGCTGGGCGTGGAAGATTCAGCTCCGGTCATGGTCGCAGAAGCTGAAACCACCGAAGCGGTGGCGGCCGAGACTGCGGAAGCCGGCGAAGCCCCGGCGGATGACTGGTCCTGGCGCCGCCCGTTCAGCGCGTTTGAAGATAACGGCCCCCTCGCCGCCTGGTCCGGCAAGGTGCGTGCGGGCCTGCGCGTCGATAGCGGCAATTCGGATCACCAGAGCTACACGCTGGGCGTGGATGTAACGCGGGAGCTGATCGGCTGGGGTTTCGACGGCTCCATCGACTATGCCTATTCCGAAACCGATAATGTCACCGGCGTCGACGAGCTGATTGTCGATGCGCGCGGCGAGCGCGAACTGGGCGAACGCTGGACCGCCTTCGTGGAAGGCAATTACGAGCGCGACGAACTGGCCAGCTTTGACTTTACCGCCTTTGCCGGCGCGGGTCTGGGCTATCGCATTTTCGAACGCGAAGACCTGAACTGGACCCTTCGCGCCGCCCCCGGCGCGCGCTTTACCGACCCGATCGGCGGCGAACTTCAGACCGACCCGGCCGTCGAGCTTGGCTCAAGCTTCGAATGGGCGCTGACCGAGACCGCCAGCCTGACTTCCGAAAGCAGCGTCATCGTCGCCGACGCCGCCAGCGCGGACCAGGAATTTGCCCTGACCACGCGTGTGGGCGGGGCCTGGGCGGTCGAGCTGAAATACCGCTACCAGTACGAATTCGAGCCGCTCCCCGGCTTCGAGAACGCCGACAGCCGCGTTGACGTTTCGCTCGTGAGGGAGTTCTGACATAAAAAAAGCGGCCCCGAACGGGGCCGCTTTTCTCTTGCATCCGGGATGCTTACTGCATCCAGACATCGCCAGAGACGTCGGTGTTCATCGCGTCCTGCATGTCGGGAAGCGCGGGAGCGTCAGACGCCGCAGCAACTTGCGCCACTTCGGCGGCTTGCGTCGTGCTCGCCATCGCATCGCTGCCGAGATTATCAACCGCGATGATCTCGTTGTAGAACTCGATGCT
>NZ_JACESD010000083.1:0-5576 GCF_013911995.1 Euryhalocaulis sp. | reverse complement strand
GTATGGCTGACCGTGGCGAAGCCATTGGCGGCGTTCCACAGAATATTTGGCGCGATCACTGCGGCGGCGAGGGCCGCGATAAGAACACTCTTCACGCTCAGAAAGGCCCGCCGCGCGTCCCGGTCGAAAAGGAACACCGCCGCCGCGCCGATACAGGGAAAGACCATGGCGTATTTCGCCAGGAAGCCCAGCCCGATGGCCGCGCCCAGCGCCGCCGCCCACAGCCAGCTCTGCGTCCGCACATATTTCACGAAGGCGAACACCATGCCCGCGATCATCAGCAGGAGCGGCGCATCGGTGGAAATGACGAAGGAGGACAGCGCAATGCCCGGCAGGGTCAGCCAGGCCAGCCCCGCCCACAGACCGGTGCGCTCGCCGAACAGCTCTCGCCCGGTGAGATAGAGAAACAGCGCCGTTCCCGCGTGCAGGAAAGGGGCGGCCAGCCGCAGCGCCCATTCCGAATTGCCGAAAATGGAGGTGGTCAGCCCGATGACCCAGGCCACCATGGGGGGCTTGGAATAATAGCCAAAGGCGAATTCGCGGCTCCAGCCCCAGTATTGCGCCTCGTCTGGATACAGCTCCAGCGGCGACACGATTTGCGCGATCACGCGCGCAGCGATCAGCGCCAGCGCCGCGCCCCAGAACAGGCGCGGATCGGTGGCGTTTGCGGGTCGGGCGGCAGGGTCGGTCATAACGGCAGGTTGTGTATCAGCCCCCGCGCGCGGCCCCAAGTTCATAGAATCGTTATGCGTCACCGATTTGTCGCTCAGCTCTCACAAAAGCTTCGCTGACTCGCAGAGAAAGGTTCTTCCAACGGGCGTATCCGCACGGACTGCACCAACAGGGGGGACGGCGCGCTTCCACTTTGCGCGGCCGTCGCAGTTTCAAGGGAAAACCGACATGCAATTCCGCAACTATCTCGCCACCGGCGCGGCGGCTCTGGCGCTGGTTCCGGCCATCGTCTCCGTCGCTCATGCGCAGGAAACCACCAGTGCGGTCCGCGGCCAGGTCGTGGACCAGAATGGCGCGGCCGTCTCCGGCGCCACGGTCACCGTGCTTCACGTTCCGACCGGCTCGGCCTCGACCTACAACACGACCGACGCCGGCACGTTCAGCGCGCGCAATCTGCGCGTCGGCGGCCCCTACCAGATCATGGCGTCCGCGCCGGGCTACCAGACCTCGGTGGTCGAGGGCATCAGCCTCAATCTGGGTGAGACGTTCGATCTGAACCTGGCGCTGTCCGCGGGCGCGGCGGCTGACGAAATCGTCGTCACCGGCACGGCCGTTCAGGCCGTCGAGACGGCGCTGGGCCCGTCAGCGACCTTCAACCAGCAGATCCTGGACTCGGCCCCGGCCATCAACCGCAGCCTGGGCGACATCGTGCGCCTGGATCCGCGCATCTATCTGGACGAAGCCTTTGTCGACGGCATCCAGTGCGCCGGCGCCAATCCGCGCTTCAACAGCCTGACTGTCGACGGCGTGCGCATGAACGATGCGTTCGGCCTGAACTCCAACGGCTTCCCGACAGAGCGCCAGCCCTTCTCCTATGACGCGATCGAGCAGGTCGCGGTCGAGCTGGCCCCGTTCGATGTCCAGTATGGCGGCTTCTCCGCCTGTAACATCAACGCGGTGACCAAGACGGGCGGCAACGAATTCCACGGCGGCCTGTTCTACGACTACACCGATGACAGCCTGCAGGGCGA
Organism: Euryhalocaulis sp.; assembly: GCF_013911995.1. Taxonomy (NCBI): domain Bacteria; kingdom Pseudomonadati; phylum Pseudomonadota; class Alphaproteobacteria; order Maricaulales; family Maricaulaceae; genus Euryhalocaulis; species Euryhalocaulis sp. The sequence continues at coordinate 3,873 of NZ_JACESD010000083.1, read as the reverse complement.
CAGCCTGGAAGGCGACGACATCGAGATCGCGCCCTTCGACGAGAAGCGTTACGGCTTCAATGTCGGCGGCCCGATCATCAAGGACAATCTCTTCTTCTTCGTCGCCTACGAGAAGCTGGAAGGCGCCAATACGTTCGACCGCGGGCCGGAAGGCTCCAACTCCGCCGTCGAACTGCCGGGCTTCACTCAGGCCGATTTTGACGAGATCGTCCGCATCTCCAACGATGTCTATAATTTCGACCCGGGCTCGCTGCCGCGCAGCTTCGCCAATGAAGACGAAAAGCTCCTGGTCAAGCTGAACTGGGACATCAATAACCGTCACCGCGCCGAATTCGTCTATAACTACAATGACGGCTTCAACATCAACGAGTCCGATGGCGACTCGAACGAGTTCGAATTCTCGAACCATCTTTATGAGCGCGGCGCCGAGCTGAATTCCTATGTCGGCTCGCTCTATTCCGACTGGACGGACAATTTCTCCACCGAACTGCGCGTCGGCTATCTGGAACTGGACAATCGCCAGATCTCCAACGCCGACGAAAGCGGGTTCGCCGAGGTTCAGATCGGGGTCGGCAACAACACCATCTATCTGGGTCAGGACGACAGCCGTCAGGCCAACAAGCTCAGCTACGAGACGTTCACCACGGCGCTGAAGGGCCAGTATCACTGGCAGGACCACACCTTCACGGCCGGTTACGAGCTTGAGCAGACCGATGTCTTCAACGTCTTCGTCCAGCACGTCGATGGCCAGATCGAATTCGACAGCATCGCCGATTTCGAAGCCGGCATCTTCAGCGCCTATGAGTACGCCAACTCTCCGACGGGCAACCCGGAAGACGCGGCGGCGGAGTGGGGCTTTGCGGTCCACACCTTCTACGCTCAGGACGAATGGTCCATGCCGAACGGCCTGACCCTCACCGGCGGCCTGCGCTATGACCATTACACCAGCGACGATCTTCCGGCCGAAAATCCAGACTTCCTGGCCAGCTATGGTTTCTCGAACTCCCAGAACCTGGACGGCGAGGGTCTGCTGCAGCCGCGCGTCGGTTTCCAGTGGGAAGCCAGCGAAGTGCTGAGCCTGCGCGGCGGCTTCGGCCGGTATTCCGGCGGCAACCCGAATGTCTGGCTGTCGAACAACTACTCGGCCAACAACGTGCTTCAGTACACGGTGGACGAGGGCCTGCTGCCGGAAGGCGCGTCGGTCTTCGACCTCCAGTACACGAACAATGACGGTCCGGGCGGCCCGGGTTACGGCGTGCCGGTTACTCTGGCGGACGCGGTCACCAACCAGCAGGGCTCCAACTTCGAGATCAACTATCTCGACCCGGACTTCGTTCTCCCGTCCGAGTGGAAGCTCGCCTTCGGCGGCACCTTTGTCTACGACGTTCCGATGGAAGGCTTCCTGGGCGGCGATTACGTCCTGAACGCGGACCTGCTCTATTCCTGGGCTGAAGATCCGGCGGTGATCCGCCGCGGCGATCTGGAGCTTTCGGGAACCGCGGTCGCCGGTCAGCCGCAATTCACCAGCGTGCGCCTGCCGTCGCTGGTTCTGACCAATGGCGAGGAGAACCCGAAAGCGTTCAACGCCTCGTTCTCGGTTCAGAAATCCTACGATTTCGGCCTCGACTGGACGCTGGCCTACGCCTATTCGGACGCGGAAGACGAGCAGCCGATGACGTCGTCGGTGGCCTTCTCCAACTACGACAACCGGGCTTATCTGAACCCGCAAATCTCCGAAGTCGCGACCTCTAACTACAATATCGAGCACCGCATCACGGCGCTGGTGAATTATGAGGTCGATTTCTTCAAGGACTGGACGTCCCGCCTGACGGCCTATTTCTCGGCGAACGAGGGCCGGCCCTACAGCTACACGTTCGAATCCAACGACGTGCTGGGCTTCAATCCGTTCCAGAGCTCGCCGAGCTCGCTGCTCTACATCCCGACCGGGCCGAACGACCCGAATGTGGTCTATGGCGCGAACTTCGACACGCAAGCCTTCTTCGATTTCATCGCCGAGGAGGGTCTGGACGAATTCGCTGGCACTTTCGCGGGCCGCAACGAGTTCACGGGCGACTGGTGGACGAAGATCGACCTGAAGTTCGAGCAGGAAATTCCGGGCTTCCTGGAAGGTCACCGCGCTTCCGGCTTCGTGGTGATCGATAATTTCACCAACCTGCTGAATGATGACTGGGGCGTGCTGAAGGAAGCCAGCTTCCCGCGCGTCAACGCCATCGTCGACGGGGCGCTGATCAATGGCGGCACGCAATTCGAGTACCGTGAGTTCAATGACGACCTGATCATTGAACCGCGCGTGGGTTCGCCGTCGCTCTGGTCCGTCCGCTTCGGCGTGAAATACGAGTTCTAGATCCCTCCACGATCCAGATGCTCGAAAAAGGGGAAGGGCGGTCCGGCGACGGGCCGCCCTCTCTCTTGCGCCTCATAAGCAGCAATTGCGGGAACGGCGGAGGCTCCTGATCCGTTGGTATGACCAGAAAAGTCGCAAAAAAGGAGAATAATAATGAGTGGGCGTATAGAAGGCCGGAGAGTCGCAATATTGGTCGCTGATGGCTTCGAGGAATCGGAGCTGTTCTCCCCAAGGGACGCGCTGGAGCAGGTCGGCGCAACGGTCGAGATCGTCAGCCTTGAGCGCGGCGAGGTTCAGGGCTTTCAGCACATGGAGAAGTCCAAGACCGCGCCGGTTGACCGTACGATCGACGAAGTCGCCGCGTCCGATTATGACGCGCTGATGATTCCGGGCGGCCTGTTCAATCCTGACCATTTGCGCGGTGATGATCGCGTGATCGGTTTCGTCCAGGATTTCTTCAGTCAGAAAAAGCCCGTGGCCGCGATCTGTCACGGCCCGCAGGTTCTGATGACCGCAGACGTGGTCAAGGGCCGGACCATGACCGCCTTCGCCACCGTCCAGCCTGACCTGGAAAAGGCGGGCGCCATCGTGAAGGATCAGGAGGTCGTGGTGGATGACGGGCTGGTCACCAGCCGCAATCCCGACGATCTGCCCGCGTTTAACGCGAAGATGGTCGAGGAATTCTGCGAAGGGAAACACCGCGGTCAGGCGCAATCTGCTGCCTGATAACCGTTTCCACGGCCGCAAATGAAAAGCCCCGGAAATATTTCCGGGGCTTTCTTTTATGCCGGCGGGGGCGGGAACTGGCTGTCCACGTGCCGCCTTATGACTTTCGCGTTGCGCTGGTGCGCCCGGAAGCCGAAGTCGAACAGATCGCCGATCAGCGGAATGGCGCCCAGCGCCGTGTCGATCGCCAGATTGCCGACCATGCCCGCCATCTTGTGTTTGGGCAGTTCCGCGTCCCGCGCCAGTTTGAGGAAATACAGACCCACGGCGCCGGTCGTGACGTCGCCGACCCCGGGAATGAGGCCCAGCACGGCGTCGAGGCCAAAACGGAACGGCCCCTTGCCCAGTTGATAGTCCATGACGCGGGCCAGGCGGTCAGCGCGCTCAACCGCCTTGCGGCAACGCGCTTCCCGGTCCGGCCCGGCCAAACTGGAGTCGTCTGCGTTCATCGGCGGGCGATGATCCAGATGGCGTGGATCAGGCCGGGAATATAGCCGAGTAGGGTGAGAAGAATATTGATCCAGAACTGCGCGCCGAGACCCACCTGCAGAAAGACGCCAAGCGGGGGAATTATAACGGACAATATGATGCGGATGATATCCATGAGGGGCGGTCCTTGTTTGAAAATGCCTGTTCTGACAACGGATCAGCCGATTTCAGGTTCCCCTTATGCCCGTCAGCGCACATGATGCAGAACTGTCATTCAACCTACACATAAATGTCACAGAACACTGTCACAGGAACGCAATCAAAGATTCATAAAAACAACACCGGAACGTCAC
>NZ_JACESD010000082.1:0-5631 GCF_013911995.1 Euryhalocaulis sp. | reverse complement strand
GTTATCGCCCGCGACCAGACGCAGACCGATATCGTGAACGCCAATGGCGGCGCGGTCAGCCTCCGCGCCGGTCACCGCGATCTTGAATTTGCGCGGCAGGTAAGTGAATTCCGGGTGCAGCGTCGACCATTGCCGGATCAGCTCGCACCACGGGCGCGGGTCTGAAACCTCGTCAGCGGCCGCCCCGGCGAACGGGTCCGTCGTGGTGTTGCGGATGCAGTTTCCGGATGTCTGGATGGCGTGCATTTCCACGCTCGCCAACTGATCCAGAATTTCCGGAATATCGACCAGGCGCGGCCAGTTATACTGGATGTTCTGGCGCGTCGTGAAATGGCCGTAGCCCCGGTCATAGGTGCGCGCGACATGCGCCAGCATCCGCAACTGGTCCGAGCTCAGGACCCCATAGGGGACCGCCACGCGCAGCATATAGGCGTGCAGTTGCAGATAGACCCCGTTCATCAGGCGCAGCGGCTTGAACTGGTCTTCGGTCAGATCGCCCTTGATGCGCGCCGCCACCTGACCGCGAAACTCCTCCACCCGCTCGCGCACCAGCGTGTCGTCGATCTCGTCATATCTGTACATGATCGGCTCCCTGTTTCGCCGCCTCGCGCGTGGATCCCGCCGTCGGCCCGAACAGGCGGATGGATTCCCGCCGCAGCTTCGCGCCGCTCAGCGCCGCGCCTTCGACATCGATGGCGTAAGGGCCAACGACCGCGCCTTCTTCCGCCAGCGCGGCTTCGAGCGCGTTTTCCAGAGCGTCGTCGCTATAGCGCGCGGCGTCCTCGAAATGCTGCGTCCAGCCGCCTTTAGCGTCCCGATAGACGACGCGGCCATCCTCCAGACGGTTTGCCGTGATGGCCTTCATGCCGCGCTCCGCTCAGCTTGCGCGGCCAGCGCCCGAAGCTCGCCGGAAGACGTGCGGGCATGGCGCGCAACCTCGCCGACAATGATGACAGCCGGACCTTTCACGGCCTCCCGCGTCACCAGCTCGCCCAGCCCGGACAGCGTTCCGGTCAGGATGCGCTCATCGGCGCGCGTTCCATTCTCGATCAGGGCGACCGGGGTCGCCGGATCGCGGCCCGCCTCGATCATCGCCGCCGCGGTCTCCGCCGCCGTGCCGACGCCCATATAGACGACCACCGTATGATTGGCGGCGCTCAGCGCCGTGTAATCCACGGCCTGCCCGCCCTTCTTCGGCTGACCGGTGACGAAGCTCACCGCCTGCGCCGAGTCCCGGTGCGTCAGCGGCGTCTGCGCCGAAGCGGCGCAGGCCAAAGCGGCGGAAATTCCGGGCGTCACATGCGCCTCGATACCCGCCTCGCGAAGAGCTTCCAGCTCCTCGCCGCCGCGCCCGAAAATGAAGGCGTCGCCACCCTTCAGCCGGACCACATTGCGCCCCTGCCGGGCCTGTTCGATCAGAATTTCGTTGATCCGCTCCTGCGGCACGGGGTGGGTTCCCCGTGACTTGCCGACATCGATGCGATGCGCATCGCGCCGCGCCCGGTCGATGACCTCCGGGCTGACCAGCCGGTCATGGACAATCACGTCCGCGTCGCGGATCAGCCGCGCGGCCTTGACCGTCAGAAGCTCCGGATCGCCCGGCCCGGCGCCGACCAGATGCACCACGCCGGTTTTCTCCGGCGCGGCGCCCCGGAACGTATCCAGGCTCTGCAAAAGCGCCCGGCGCGTTCCCGGCGCGTCGCCCTTGTCCGCGGCGATGGCGGCGGGACCGCGCAGGGCGCTGACCCAGAATTCACGCCGCTTCTCGAAATCATCGATCACCTTCTTCACGGAATCGCGCAGATCATTCGCCGCTTCCGCGAGAATGCCCGCCCCCGGCGGCACCACGCCCTCGACGGCGGAGCGCAGGTCGCGCGCCAGGACCGGCGCGGCGCCGCCAGTGGAAAACGCCACCGTCACCGCGCCCCGGTCGATCACCGCAGGCGTGTAGAAATCGCAGAGATCGGTGCGGTCGACGACATTGACCAGCGCCCCCGCCCGCTTGGCGCGCCGCGCCAGCCGGGCGGCGAGACGGGTTTCCTCCACCGCAATGAAGACCAGCGCCGCGCCATCGAATGCCGCGGGCGGCACGCGCGGGCTGGCGTTCAGCGTCACGTCGGACTGCATCCCGGCCGGCAAACGACCCTCGCCGCCCAGCGTATGCCAGACCACGGCGCAGGGCGCGGCGCGGAACAGGCGCAGCTTGTTCTCCGCAGCCTCGCCGCCGCCGACGATCACGATTTTGGCCCCCTTCAGGGGCAGGGCGGGCATGAACTGATCCATGACGGACCTCCTCAATTAGCCGCGCCATGTGGCAGGAAATTATTGCTTTCCTCAAACTATGTTTTCTTGTGTTTCATAATAGATTTTCTATTATATTGAAATGAGCGCCCTTCCCCCGCTGAACGCCTTGCGCGCCTTCGAAGCCGCCGCCCGCTGCGGCGGCTTTTCGGCGGCCGCCGAGGAGCTGAGCGTCACCCCCGCCGCTGTCGGTCAGCAGGTGCGTCATCTCGAGGAGATTCTTGGCGTCACATTGTTCGAGCGGGAGGGTCGGTCCCTGCGCCTGACCGATACCGGTGCGGCGGGTCTGGAGCGCTTGAGCCGGGCGATGGAGCTGATGGGAGAGGCCAGCACAGCCATGCGCTCCCCGCCTTCCGGCGCCGCGCTCAATCTCGCCGCCCCGGCCGATTTCAGCGAACGCTGGCTGGCCCCGCGCTTGCCCCGGTTCCGCGGCCGGCACGGCCCGCTGACCCTCACCCTGACCACGGACAACCCGGCGCAGGCGCTGGAGGACGGCGCCGCCGACATCGCCATTCTCTATGCCGCCGAACCGCCGCCCGGATTCCGCGCACAGCGCCTCATGGGCGAGACGCTGACCCCGCTCGCCAACAGCGCGGCGGCCGCGGACATCCTGGACGCGGCGGGCCTCGACCGGGCCATCCTGATCCACGACGTTTCCCCGGAGGGCGAGCGCGGCCCCGGCTGGCGCGCATGGCTGGCCTCGCGCGGCGCCTATGCCGTGGATTCACAGAGCGGCGACCGCGTTACGGGCGCGGGCCCGGCGCTTGCGCTGGCCGCCGCAAGCGGCGGCGTGGCGCTGGCCCGCCGCACGCTGGCCGAGGCCGAGATGCGCTCCGGCGCGCTGACGCCGCTCTTCCCGGATGGCGACATGGCCGCGCCCACGGCCTATTTCCTCGTCTCCCGCGCCACGGACCGTCTTTCGGAAACCGCGCGCCGCTTTGCAGACTGGCTGCAGGAGGAAGCGGCGCGCTTTTCCGATCTCCAGGACGAACTCTAGGCCGCCTTGCGCTCCACCTGCGCCAGCGCCGCGTGAAGATCGTTCAACAGGTCTTCCGGATGCTCCAGCCCGACCGAAACCCGGACCAGCGTGTCGCCGAGACCGGCCGTCGCGCGCGCTTCGGCGGACATGCCGCCATGCACCATCGCGGCGGGCAGGCAGATGAGGCTCTCGAACCCGCCCAGCGACGGCGCCAGCGTGAACAGTTCCAGCGCCTGAATGAACGCGCCGACATCCAGATCCGGCGACAGCTCGAAACTCATCAGCGAGCCCGGCCCGCTCTGTTGACGTTGCGCGATCTCGTAACCGGGATGGGTTTCCAGACCCGGATAATGGATGCGTGAAATCCGCGGATCGTCGGACAGCGTGTGGGCGATGGTCTGGGCCGTGGCTTCCTGCCGGTCGATGCGGGCGAACAGCGTGCGCAGGCCGCGCAATGTCAGGAAGCTGTCAAACGGCGCGCCCGTCGCGCCGATATTATTGGCCCACCAGGCCAGGCTCTCGCCCAGCGCCTCATCGGCGGTCAGCACCGCCCCGCCGACCACGTCGCTGTGGCCGTTTATGAATTTGGTCGTGGAGTGAAACACCACGTCGCATCCAAGGCTCAGGGGCTGCTGACGCGCTGGCGACAAGAAGGTGTTGTCGGCAGCGACAATCGCGCCCGCCGCTTTCGCTTCCGCGGCGGCCTTCCGGACATCCACCAGCCGCAGCAGCGGATTGCTGGGCGTTTCGATGAAAACGATTTTCGGCTTGCGGGCCAGCGCGGCCTGATATGCCTGCTCGTCATTCTGGTCGACGAAGTCGACTTCGAACCAGCCCTGCTCCACCCGCGAGTTCAGCAGGCGGTACGTGCCGCCATAGCAGTCATGCGGGGCCAGCACCCGGTCCCCCGGCTCCAGCAGGCAGAGCAGCAGATTGACCGCGGACATGCCCGAAGACGTCACGATACATCGCGCCGCGCCTTCCAGTTCGCACAGCGCCGCCTCCAGATTGTTGCGGCTGGGATTGTTTGTCCGGCTGTAATCCAGCGCCGGTTTCTCATGCGCCGAGGGCCAGGCGTAATTAGCCGACAGGTAGAGCGGCGGCGAGACGGACCGGAATGTGGGGTCCTTGCCGATGCCATGCGCGGCGGCGTGCGTGTCGGGTTTCCATTGCGTCGTCATCTAGGCTGTCTCCGTGGTCAGGAAGGTTTCGATACAGAAAGAGATGGCCGCCGCTTCCTTCAGGAAGGCGTCATGGCCGTAGAGCGAACTGAATTCGTGATAGGCCCCGCGCGGCGTGGCGCGCGCGGCGGCGCGGATCTGTTCCGGGGGCGCCAGCCGGTCCTCGCGCACCGCCACATAGGTGACGGGGCAGACCAGCCCGCAAACCTCCACCCGGTGGGCGTCCAGCGATTGCGACAGGGCCAGAAAGCGTTCCGGCGACACGGTGTCCGCATAGGCCGACCCGCGTGCGGCCAGATACGACTCCACGCACTCCGCGCCCTCCCGCCCAAAGCGGGATTCGAACTCGTCCGGCGTGCGGTAGGTCGTCATGGCCAGGCGCCGGGCCAGATCCAGCCCCGCCGCGCCATCGCCCAGCCTCAGTCCCAGCGCCACCGTCTCCCGCTGGATGGAGCGCCAGGCCTTGGCCATGGCCGGCGACCGGTCCGCCGCGCTGATAACCAGCGCGGATTCGATCCGCGCCGGGGCCAGCCCGGCCAGCGCCAGCGCGACCATGCCGCCATAGGATGCGCCGATTACCCGCGCATGGTTCGCCCCCAGCTCATCCAGCAGCGCCAGCACGGCGCGCGCCTGATCATGTGTTGAAGGAAAGGGCGAAACCGCCTCGCCCGGATAATCGAAAGTCAGCAGGCGGACGCGATCCGTATCGATCGCCCGCCCCGGCCCGGCCTGATCCCGCCACCAGCCTTTCGCGCCGTCATGGTCCGCGGCGAAGCGATGGGCTGAAATGCCGCCCATCGCGACCACCACGGGCGCCCCGGCGGGACCGCAAACATGACCGGAGATTTCCACCATGCGGCCGCCGAGACGCACGCTGGCGTTCAGGTCGCGCGCCTCAAACGCCGGCTCCCAGACGGGATCGTCCGGAGTCTCGGCTAAACAGTTTTCCTGGAAGGCCATCGGCTTCGCTCTCTAACGCTTCTCGCGGAAGGAGCGCGGACGCCGATGAGCGAAAAATCGGGAAACTTGCAGACGCAGATACGCAAACGGTCTTGTTACCCGTCTCGCTTTAGCCGCACTTATTCCGCGCCCGGTTGAAAGAGCGTCTGGCCGTGATGCTTCAGGCCTGCGTCTGAGCCGGGGTCCGAAACCCGGTTTACATAATATAAC
>NZ_JACESD010000081.1:0-5802 GCF_013911995.1 Euryhalocaulis sp. | reverse complement strand
ATATCCTGGCGATCTCGTCCATCGCCGCGATGTCGGTTTCCACGCGATAGCTCATCAGCCGCCGCCGCGCGGCCGCGCCTTTGGCGAAATGATCAAACGCCCGCGCATAATCGCCGGTATCCTCGAACGACTTGCCCAGCGCGTATCGAACAGGCGTTTCCGCCCCCGGCCGCGCGCGGCTGGCCTCCAGCGCCCGGACCAGCGCGCCGCTGTCCAGATCATCCTTCCTCTGCCGCCGGATGGTCGCCCGGTTGTACCAGGCGTCAAACGCCGCCGGGTTGCGCGCCAGAACGTCATCCAGCCGCTGCTCCGCCTCCTCGAACCGGCCCAGCGCGATCAGGGACGCCGCCAGCGCCTGCTCCGCTTCATCGTCCTGTCCCTTCAGTTCCAGACCCTTGTCCGCGCAACGGGCGGCGTCCGCATGCTGGCCGCAATGGGCGTGAATGGCGGCCAGCCGCAGCCATAGCGCCGGGTCATCCCGCGCCGAATCCTCCAGCGCGCTCAGTTCTTTTCGCGCTTCCGCCACCTCGCCGGCGTGAAACAGCGCCTCGATCAGAATGAAACGGGGCAGCGTCTTGCCGGGGTCGAGACGGGCGGCCTTGCGCGCGGCGTCCAACATGGCGGGGAAATCCGCTGTTTCTGGCGCAGCCGGGCGGTCAGCATCCACCCCTCAGGCAGGTCGGGCTGGTCTTCCGTGAGGGCGCGGCAAAGCGTATCGGCCTCGGCATAACGTCCCTCGCGCAGCAGGGCGTCGATGCGGCGCACGCGCGCGCCGGCCGGCGGGCTATCCTGCCTTAGCTGAGCCTGCACGCGGAGCGCCTCCAGATGCCGAAATAAAAGGAAACGAGGCCGCCACTCTATCCCGGCGGCCTCGCAATCCGGTCAGAAGTTGTAGTTGAACGATACGCCCACGGTGCGCGGCAGGGAAATCAGCTCTTTCGAACCATTTCCGAAATACCCCGCGGCCGGAAGCGAGCCCATATAGGCTTCGGTGAAGACGCCGGTGACGCCCTTCTCGTCAAACACGTTCTTGACCCAGAGGGAGACGTCCCACTCCTCGGCCGCCAGCGTCGCCGTCAGGTCCCAGATCTGGAAGCCGTCCAGTTCCTGGGCGAAGGTCGGCGAGGAACTGATCGCGTTCTGGGTTTCCGACTGATAATAGCCGTCGACCCGTCCGATGAAGTCATATTCGGCGGTCAGCGGGCGCTGGTAATCCAGCGCGAAGTTCAACATGTGCTCGGGCACGCCCGGCAGCGTGAAGCCATCGTCCACGATCGGCGTGCCGATGGGCGAGAACAGATCCTCGTTCAGCGCCGCGTCCACATAGGCGTAGCCAAAAGCATAGGCCAGCTCGTCCGTGAAATTGCCGTTCAGCTGGAATTCCAGGCCCTTGATGTCGGCCTGCGCGCCGTTCTGCACGGCAAAGAAGCCCCAGTTGGGTGTCGCCGTGTTGAACTGGGCGTCGTCCCATTCGATATAGAACGCCGCCGCGTCATAGCGCACGCCATTGAACGTGCCCTTTACCCCGGCTTCGTAGTTCTGCACCCCGTCCGAGCCGTAAATCTGCCAGCGCGGGTCCTCCGCAAACGGGCCGTTCAGCGGCACGGCGTTGGAGCCGCCGCGGCGGTAACCTTCCGAATAGGTCGCGTAGAACAGATCGTCGTCCGCGAAATCATAGGCCAGGTTGAACTTGAACAGCGTGTCGCTCTCATTGCTTGAGAACGTCGCGTTCGTCGGCTGGAACAGCCCGGCGTAAAGCGGCAGGTCGATCAGCGTGTCATTATTCGACTCGTTGTCGAAATAACGAATGCCCCCGGTCAGGGCCAGACGCTCCGTGGCGTGCCAGGTCAGCTCGCCGAACAGGGCGAAGTCCTCGAACGTCTCGTCGCGCACATAGTTGAAATCCTGATCCCCCGTGACGGCCGAAGCCGCCGAGGGCAGGAAAGCGTCCCACCAGCGTTTGAAGCCGACCAGATAGCTTTCCTGCGTCGCCTGCCGTTCCTGGTCCTGATAATAGGCGCCGACGACATAATCGAACGGGCCGTCCGTATTGGAGACCAGGCGGATTTCCTGAATGAAGGCCTCGTCGGCGTAACCGCGCACGGCCGACGCCATCGGGCGCGGATAATAATAATAGAAGCCCAGGAAGCCGGCCTGCGCGTAGAAGCCGGTATTCTCGCTGACGCTGCTTCCCTCATGGTCGTAGTAAGAGCTGGAGGAAGTCAGCGTGGCGAAGCCGAGATCCACCGTCGCCTCGAGAGACGCCAGATGCACTTCGCGCTCCGACGGCTCCAGCTGGATCGAGCCGTTCTCGAACTCGTCATAGGGATTGCCGAACCCGTCCGACCCCAGCGTCTGCTGGCGGCGGCCGCCGACTTCGTCTTCCTGATAGAGATAGTTGAAGTTCAGGCGGAATTTGTCGTTCGGCTCATAAAGCGCGCCGATGCGGCCATACCAGATATCCACCGTGTCGGCGTCTTCCTCGACCCGGTAGGACGCCTCGTCGGATAGAACCCCGCCCGGCGCGACCGGGACGCCGTTATCGTCCAGCTCATACAGATTCACGTAATCCGTGATGCCCGGATAGTCGGCGCGCGACAGGTTGAAGCGCAGGGCGAACGTCTCGGCCACCGGCACGTTCAGGGTGAGATCGCCGGTCCAGCCGACGCTGTCCGACCCGTTCACGTGACTGGCCGACCCGCCGATCTTGCCGCTGAATTCCGACGGATCGGGATCGTTCAGCAGATAGCGCACCGTGCCGCCGAGCGAGCCGGAGCCATAGAGCGTGCCCTGCGGGCCGCGCAGCACTTCCACCCGGCTGAGATCCTTCAGCAGGAAGTTCGCAAAGACCGGCGTGTCGTTCACATAGGTCGACACGGTGGAGACCGCCGACACCGCGTAATCGCCCAGCGCCGAGCTGTCGACGTTGAGGCCGCGAATACGGATGCCGTTCAGCGTCGCCGCATTCCGCTGGCCGCGATCCACCACGCTGACGCCGGGGATGGAGCGCAGAAGCTCCGCATTATCCAGCGTCTGCGAGGCTTCAATCTCCGCTCCCGACACCGCCGAGATATTATAGGGAACATCCAGAATGCTCTGTTCCCGGCGCTGCGCCGTGACGACGATCTCATCGGACGCCGCGTCGGCCGTGGCTTCCTGCGCGAAAGCCGCGCCGGCGGTTCCAAGGGCGGTGCCGCTCATAAGCGCCGCCACAAGGGCCGACTTCACGCTTGTCTGCTTGATCTGGGCTTGTCTGATCATGTCCTTGTCTCCCCGTTCAGTTGTCGCCGGCGCTTTTGCGAAACGCCACGGCCGGCCGCGGCTCCCCCTGCGAAGTGTCTTCGCTTGCAATCTTTTCGGGCTTTTCCAGCGGTCCCAGCGCCGCCAGAGGGGCGGTCATGCGCTGGCCTTCCGCGTGGACCGGGAACGGCGCTTCGCTGTCCCGGAAACTCTTCATCATCTGGCCAAGGCCGTGCCATCCGCGGCGGCGCACATGGTCCGCCTGCGCCAGGTCGATCTCGAAGGCCAGAATGTCCCGGCCTGTTTCGGCCCGGTAAATCACTTCGCCGCCCGGCCCGTAGAGGCCGGACCGGCCATTGCCGAGCGCCCCGGCGGTGTTGATGTCCAGGAAATAACTCTGCGTGATCGCCGCGTTGGTTCGCGCGATGGAAAGCTCAACCTCCCGGTCGACCGTATTGGTCAGGCTGGGATGAATGATCGCCTGCGCGCCCATAGCCGCCAGCGTGCGCGTGGTTTCGGGAAACCACATGTCGTAGCAGATCGACAGGCCGAACCGCCCCGCGCCCGGCACGTCGAACACCACATACTCGGAACCGGCGGAGACACCCTCTTCATAGGGCAGGAATGGAAACATCTTGGCGTAGCGGGCGACGATCTCGCCGTCGGGGCTGATCACCGGGGCCACGTTGAAGACTTCGCCCCCGCGCTTCTGGAACATGGTCCCCGGTATCAGCCAGACGCCGCATTCGCGCGCCAGAGCCTGAAAGCGCTGCTCGGTCTCACCGCCTTCAGGCTCGGCATTCTTCGGATCCGGGCCATGCACGGCCAGCTCCGGCGCCACCACCATCTGGATCCAGCCGAAACGCTTTACCAGCGCGCGCGTCTCACGCTCGATCAGGCCCAGATTGCCTGATTTCTGCAGATCGAGCTGCAGACCTGCGATGGCGAATTGCGCCATGCGCGCCCTCCCCGGCGGCTTGTTTTCCCGTTGCAAAGGAATGATGACAGGGGCCGGAGGACACCCTTAGGACCAGATTGACCCGATCTATGGCGCCAGAATGGCGGAGTCGACGCGCCGGCCTTCCTCATTGAGGTAAAACAGGCGTTCGCCCTCGATCTGCAGGCGGTAACCCGCCGGTTCCCCGTAGGCCCAATGCTTCCACTGGCGGAACCATAGGTCGTTTTCGACCCACCAGCGGCCTTCATCCCGGTCCTCGCTGGCATAGCCCGCGCGCCCGGTCATCGCGCCGCCTTCATGCAGCTCGATCGTGCACGGCTCGCCATAAACCGTCTTGTAGAGCAGCGTCGCCCCGCCCAGCGCCTTGATGATCGACTCGCCCTCAAGGGTTTCGGGACCGGCGATTTCAGCATGATCGCCCGTCAGCTCCCTCATGGTTTCGGCCAGCAGCGCAACGCCCTTGCGGATACGCTCCGCCGGGATGCTGGTCACCCCCATGCGAAAGACATTCTGCGGCACGTTTCCGCCCGCATAATAATCGCTCGCCGGTTCGATCAGCACCCCGCGCGCCGCCGCCGCATGCGCCAGCGTTTCGGCGTTCAGCCCCTCCGGCCCGCGCACCCAGACCGTCGTGCCGCCGGTCACCGGGGCCATGTCCACCGATTGCGGCAAAGCGTGCGCCAGCGATTGCGGCAAATAGTGGTTCAGCGCATCGCGCAGGGCCAGAAGACGCGCCTCGAACTCCCGCCCCAGCCGCATGACCATGGCGTCGTAATGGCCCAGAGACAGGAAATGCGCCGCGGCGCGCTGATTATTGGGCGGGGGACGGCGCGTCATCAGATCGCGCAGGCGGCGCGCCTCCGCGATGACCTCCGGCGGGGCCGTCATGAAGCCCAGCCGCACGCCCGGCGCCAATACCTTGGAAAGACTGGCGACATAGACCACCCGCTCACCGCCCTCCATCGCGCGGAGCGCCGGCGCGGGCTTGCCCAGGAACGTCACCTCGTTCTCGAAATCATCCTCGATGATGATGAAATCCTTCTCGCGCGCCCGGTCCAGAAGCGCGCGGCGGCGATCCACCGGCATGGTGACGGCCGTGGGCCGCTGGCGCGACGGCGTGACATGCACAAGATCGCAATCGTCCAGGCGTTCATCCACGACCAGGCCGCCATTATCGACCGGCTGGCGCATCACTCGCGCATCGCGCAGCTGGAACAGCTCGGCGATTTCCGGCAGGCCCGGCTCCTCCATCGCCGCGGTCAGGCCGCGCCGCAGGAATAGCTCCGCCGCCAGATGCAGCGCCTGCTGCTCGCCCACGGTGATCAGGATTTCATCTCTTCCCGCCTGAATGCCGCGGCGGGGCAGGAGCTTGGTGCGGATCTCCTCGATCAGCATCTCGTCGTCGGTCTCGCCGGAATCGACCGACCACTGCTCGACCTCCTGCACGGCCAGCGCCAGACGGCTGGCTTCCCGCCATTCCGCCACCGGTAACAGCGACCGGTCGAAACGCCCCTCGATGAAGGGGTAGGGACGGGTCTGCCAGTCGGGCGGGCAACGGAAGGCGCGTCCCGAAGGCATGCGCGCCCCCATCCGCGCCGCCAGCG
>NZ_JACESD010000080.1:0-5823 GCF_013911995.1 Euryhalocaulis sp. | reverse complement strand
CCGTGGTCGCGGGCGAACGCGAAAAGCTGGCCGAGGCGCAGGCCCAGAAGGACAAGCTGGAAGCCGCGCAGGCGCGTCTGGACGGATGACGCAAGCGGGCCAGACGCTTCCCGAGGGGTTTGAGGACGCGCCGCCCGGCCTTTGGGAAACACAGGTCCGCCCCGCGCTCGGCGATCTGGAGGCCGAACGCAAACAGGTGATCCGCCGCTGCTTCATCGCCGGCGGCGTGATCTTCGGCGCCGCGGCGATCATCTCCCTTCTGCTCGCGCTCTATGGCAACCCGGACCTGATCATTTTCGCGTTCATTCTGGCTGCTGTCCTGACTGTCGGGGGCGGCGCCGCGATGCTTCAGGGCATCCACAAAAAAGCCAAGCAGGCGCTGCTGCATCCGGTCATCACCGCGCTGGGCTATTCCCATCACGAAAAGGGGTTCGAGCCGGTCGGGTTCGAGGATTGCCGCCGCTATTCCCTTCTGCCCGGCCATGACCGCCGCGATTTCGAGGACTGGATCGAGGGCGAGCATGACGGCGCGCGCTTCCAGTTCTACGAGGCGCATCTCGAGGAAAAGCGCAAATCCGACAAGAAGACCTATTACGTCACCGTCTTTCGCGGCGTGATCGGCCGCGTTCAGCACCAGTCCAGCGCGCTGGGCGAAACCGTCTTTGCCCGCGATGGCGGCCTGTTCGACGGTTTTTCCGCGCCGCGCGGCATGGACCGCGCCGGGATGGGCGAGAATGAGTTCGAGAAAATCTTCACCGTCTGGACCACCGATCAGGTGGAGGCGCGCTACCTGCTGCCGCCCAATGTCATGGAGCATCTGGCGGCGATGGAGGCGCGCTTTGGCGGCAAGAAGCTGCGCGGCGCCATCGCCGGCGGCTGGCTCTATTTCCTGATCGACACCAAAAACCTGTTCGAGCCGGGCTCCATGTTCAAACCCATGGACGACCCCGAACGCTTCGAAAGCCTGATGAGCGAGATCGGCTCCGTCCGCAACGTCATCAAGGCCCTCCGGGAAGTCCGGCCTTAGTGACGTTCTGGAACCTCCTTCGAGACAGCCGCTTCGCGGCTTCCTCAGGATAAGGTTGGCGTGAAATTCGCTGCGGCACAGTAGCCCTTTCCCTGAGGAGCCCGCAGGGCGTCTCGAAGGGCAGGGCGCCAGGCGCCTCACTTCAAATAGATAATCCGGTGGTCGCTCTCGACCGTTTCGCCGGTCCCTGTCGTCACCCGCACGCCCAGCGCGTGCTTGCCCGGCTCATAGGGCGCGAAATCAACCCGCAAATCCCAATAGACCGCCGGATAAGCCGGGTCGAAATCCAGAACTTCGGGGAAGCGGTAGCCCGGCAGGTCATGGCGCTGGTCCGTCCCTGCGATCACCCGGCCGTCCAGCAGCACGTCAATCCGCCTCACCCCGTCCGGGTGCGCCGCCACGCCATAGACGGGCCGCGCGTCGCGGGCCATGCGCTCGGCCGCCTGCGGCTGTTCGATCATCGCCTTGGGCAGCAGCGGACAGGCGGCGGGCGGCGTCTCACCCCCGGCGCGCGCGGTATAGATGGAAACCCGCACCACGCCCGGCGCCAGCGGCACGGTGGCCAGCTTTTCGATGTCGCCGAACCTGCCGCACAGCCGCGCCCGGAACGCCGTGCGCTCCGCGCTTCGATAGAGATAGTCCGGCTCGCGCAGCGCGATCACCGCCTCCGCCCCGTCCGGCAGGTCCGCTTCCCCGCGGCCCCACTTGTCCCAGTAATACTGGAATCCCTGCGCCGCGTCGGTCGGGTGGTCCAGCGCATAGACTGGCACCCCCGGATCGGCCGCGACCGCGATCTGCGACGCCGTCACATGGTCGCTCGCCACGACGATCGTCGGGGCATCGCCCGGCAGGCGCAGCAGCGCCGTATCCAGCGGCCGGTGCAGGTCCGACCAGTCCTCCAGATCCCCGCCATAAAGCCGCGTCTCGCCCGCGCTTTGCCACGCCATCAGGTTCACCGCCCAGCCAAGGCTCGCCACCGCCGCCAGCGCCACCCCGCCGGCCGTAACCCACGCCCGCCAGCGCGCCCCGTGCATCCAGCGCTCAGCCTCGATCGCCGCGAAAGGCAGCAGCGGCGCATAGGCCATGAACGGCCAGTGCAGCAGGTAATCCTTGTTCAGCGGCGCCAGCAGCGCGAACAGAAGCCAGATCAGCGCCGCCGGAAACAGGACCAGCCCCGCAAACGCCTCGCCCCGCCGGACCGACCGCCACAGCTGCAGCGCGCCCAGCGCCGCGAATGCGGCGATCACCGGCGTCAAAATCGCCGCCTGTTCCAGCGGATAGAGCAGGCCCGGCGGCCAGAAAGACCATTCCTGACGTCCCGCCGCCTGGAAGGTGAAGGACGCAAAGCCCGTCTGGATATTATGGATCAGTCCGGGCGCCAGCCCGATCGCCGCGATCGCGCCCGCAATCCAGGGATCGCGCGTCTTCAAAAGGTTGCGCCCCTGCGGCGTCGCCACGGCGAACAGGCCCAGCCCCGCCGGCACGAACCAGAAACGATAGTGATAGGCCAGCCCCAGCGCGCAAATCACGCCCGCCGCGATCCACCAGCGCCGGTCGCTGGACCGCAGCCCGCCGGATAGCGCAATCAGCAGCGTCACGAACAGAAGCTGCAATATGGGTTCGGGATAGGCGTGCGCCCCGGCCACGAAGACCGGCGGGATCACCGCCGCCATCAGCCCCGCCAGCGCCGCCGCGCGCGGCCCCGCCACGTCGTCGGCCAGCCGCCACACGGCCAGCGGGATCAGCGCCCCGGCCAGCCAGAAGATCAGCCGCGCCCCCAGCCGCGTTTCCCCGAAAACCGCCGCGCTCAGCCAGTTCAGCAGCGGCGCGCCCGCCGGCGTGTCGGCAAAGCCCCAGGCCGGGTGAGACCCGGCAATGCGGTAGCTCGCCTCTTCCCAGATGAAGGCCACGTGCGCGGCCAGCAGCAGCTTGATCAGCGCGGCCAGCGCGATGGCGGCCATGGCGGCATAGCGCCAGTAATCATCGGCGGTCCGGCGGACCATCACCGCGTCAGTCCCGCAGCTCGATCACGACCGGCACATGGTCGCTCGGCTTGTCCATGGACCGCGCATCCTTGTGGATCGTGATCCCGGACAGCGCGTCGGCGGCTTCGGCGGAAAGCAGGTGATGGTCGATGCGGATGCCGTGATTCTTCGGCCACGCGCCGCCCTGATAGTCCCAGAACGTGTACTGGTGC
Source organism: Euryhalocaulis sp. (assembly GCF_013911995.1). Classification (NCBI taxonomy): domain Bacteria; kingdom Pseudomonadati; phylum Pseudomonadota; class Alphaproteobacteria; order Maricaulales; family Maricaulaceae; genus Euryhalocaulis; species Euryhalocaulis sp. The sequence continues at coordinate 2,599 of NZ_JACESD010000080.1, read as the reverse complement.
GGTCGCCCGTCCGCCTGTTCGTACGCGCTGGTCAGCCCCAGATTCAGAAGCGCATGATATTTCGCCCGCGTCGCGGGCAGGAACAGCGCGTCATCGGCCCAGACAGCCGGGTCATGGACGTCATCCTCCGTCGGGATCACGTTATAGTCCCCGGCCAGAACCAGCCGCTCCTCCAGCGCCAGCAATTCGCGCGCATGGGCGGCCAGCCGGTCCATCCAGTCCAGCTTGTAATCATATTTCGGCCCCGGCGCCGGGTTGCCGTTCGGCAGATAGATGGAGGCCACGCGCACCGGCGTATCGGCCTCGATCAGCGCCTCGATATAGCGCGCCTGATCGTCGCCATCGCCGCCCGGCAGGCCGCGCGTGACGTCGCTCATCGGAAATTTGGAAAGGATTGCGACGCCGTTATAGCTCTTCTGGCCGTGCGTCTCGATATTATAGCCGAGGTCTTCCAGCTCCATGCGCGGAAAACCCTCGTCGGTCGTCTTGATTTCCTGAAGGCAGGCAACGTCCGGCGCCGCCTCTTTCAGCCAGTCCATGACGGTCCCGATGCGGGCCTTCACGGAGTTCACGTTCCAGGTCGCTATCTTCATGCGCCCTGTTCTAACGGAGTCGCGTTCAAAGGCGAGGGGGCGCGCCGCTCAAAAGCCTCTGAATTCAGTGAACGCGTCCACCGGCTCACGGGCCGTCCGCACGCGATTGATAACCGCATCCGGGTCGGCGTAACCCACCGCCATGCCGCAATAGACCATCTCGCTGTCCGCCAGTCCGAAATGGCTCTTCAGGGACGGGCGCAATATGCCCCAGGCTTCCTGCATGCAGCTGGCCAGTCCGCGCTCCTCCAGCAGCAGCGCGATAGACTGCATGAACATGCCCAGATGCGCCCACTGGCCGTGCCCCATCTCTTCCTCGATCACGAAGAACAGGGCCGCCGGGGCGCCGAAAAATTCGTAATTCTTCCAGAACTGCGTCAGGCGCGCGCCCTTGTCCTCGCGCGGAATTTCCAGCTTGCCATAGAGTTCCTCCCCCGCCTCGAACCGGCGGGTGCGGTAGGGCTCCCAAAGCTTGGACGGATAGACAGGCCGGTCCGTATTCTCGCCCGTCGGGTTTTCGCTCAGAACGCGCTGCGCCAGCGCGGTCAGCGCCGGCAGCTCATCGCCTCCCGCCGCGATCACCTTCCAGGGCTGCAGATTGCCGCCGGAGGGCGCGCGGCGCGCCGCGTCCAGAATTTCGCGGATCAGGTTTTCGGAAACCGGTTTGTCCAGAAAGGCGCGGGTGGAAATGCGCTGCGCCAGCGCGCCGGCGACGGAAAGCCCCATCAGACCGAAAAGCTGGTGCCGCAGCCGCAGGCCGCCGTCGCGTTCGGGTTGTTGATCTTGAACGAGGCGCCGATCAGCTCCTCGGTAAAGTCGATCTCCGCGCCCTGCAAGAAGGGGAGGGACACCGGATCGATCACCACGGTCGCGCCGTCGCGCTCCAGCACGATGTCTTCGTCCTCGCGTTCGCCAAAATCGATTTTGTAGGAGAAGCCGGAACAGCCTCCGCCCTCAACGGCGACGCGCAGCACCTTGTCCGGCTCGCCGGCAAGGATCGCGCCGATCTTCCTGGCGGCGGAGGCGCTTATGGTGACGGGTGTTTGATCAGACTCGGTCATGACATCCTATCTAGCGATCCCGCCTCCCGATTTTAAGAGCCGGCGCGCAGGTTGCGGCGCCCGCTTTTAACTTAAGTAAAATTTGCCTCTCAAGACTAAATGCCGGTTTAAAAAGAAAAAACCGTATAATTCTTCCGTTTTTCAAAGATTTTTCTTGCCTCGCTTCGGGATCGGCACATGTCCCGTCCATGGAGCAATATTGCTTCAGCGCATCGCGAGGGACGCCTTTGCCCCCTGCAATCTCGGTGAGACATGAGTCCTGGCGGAACGGTCTCCTTTGCGATCATGCAAGAGGAGACACCAGGTTATGAATGGGTCACGCAAGTTTTTCCGTAATGGTTTGATGGTCGCCGGCAGCATGCTGGCTATCACATGGGCCGGCGCGGCCGCCGCAGACGGCACCGCGCCTTGTAACACTGGTTCCGGCGCGGATTCGCTTGAATGCGGCGTCGGCTCCGACGCTTCCGGCGAACTGGCGACCGCCGTCGGAACGGACGCCACGGCGGACGGAACGGACGCAACGGCGGTGGGCGAGAACGCCTCCGCCACGGGTCCGTCCACCACCGCGGTCGGCGGCGAAAGCGTTGCCAACGGTATCGCCGCGACGGCTTTCGGCTGGCAATCGAACGCCACGGGCGAACGCGCCCACGCCATTGGCCATATCGCCTCGGCGCAGGGTGATTTCAGCCTGGCCGTGGGTGAGAACGCCCAGGCGCAGAGCGACAACTCAACCGCCATTGGCAACCAGTCCGTCGCCAATGGCACGGACGCGCTCGCCATCGGCGACAGCGCCTCGGCCACCGGCACCTCCACGACGGCGGTCGGCGGCGAAAGCGTCGCCAACGGCACGGCCGCCACTGCTTTCGGCTGGCAGTCAAACGCCACTGGCGAGCGCGTCCGTGCCATTGGCGACGGACTGGTTGCCAATGGCGGTTGAGTTGTCGC
>NZ_JACESD010000008.1:0-74789 GCF_013911995.1 Euryhalocaulis sp. | reverse complement strand
GGGCGAACTGGCCCGCGCAAAACCGGACGCCATCACGATGGACGAGGCCGGACGCCTGTTCTGGAAAGACGCCCCCGTCGGCCAGCTCGCCCCCGGTTCGGATATTCTTCAACCATCGGCGCGCCTGACCGGCGGAGAGCTGGGCTCGAACCCGGCGCAGGAGCGCGCCCGGCGGCGGCTGGAAACCTGGCTGCACGGCGAAATCGCCCGCGTGCTCGCCCCGCTTCATGCGCTGGACACGGCGATGAAAGAGGAACGCGTCACCGGCCTGGCGCGCGGTCTGACATTCCGCCTCCGCGAAAATTTAGGCGCGCTGGACCGCCGCAGCGCCGCCTCCGAAATCGCGCAACTGTCCGGGTCCGAACGCCGCGCCCTGCGCGCCGCCGGCGTGCGCATCGGCCGGTTCAGCCTGTTCGTTCCGGCCTTACTGAAGCCCGAACCCGCGCGCCTGCTCGCCCTGCTGACGCAGGCCGGGGACCCGGAAAGCCGTCATTTCCTGCCAGCGCCGGGACTCACCTCCGTTCCCGCCCGCGCTGACCTGCCCGCCCAAACCGTGGCGGCGGCCGGCTTCCGCCGCTGTGGGCCGCGCGCCATCCGGCTGGATAGTCTGGAGGCGCTGGGCGCGGAACTGGCGAAAGCGCGCGAGGCGGCGAAAAATCAGCCCGGCTTTGAACTGACCCCGGCCATGACCTCGGTCCTTGGCTGTTCGGTCGAGGATCTGCGCGGCGTGGTGAAATCGCTGGGCCACGCGGTGGCGCGAAAGCCCTCCGAAACCGAGGCGGGCGAGACCCTGCCCGAACTCTGGCGGCGCCGCGCCGCCAAGCCGCGCAAGGCGAAACCGGCGCCCAGGCCGCCTGCGGATTCGCCGTTCGCCGCCCTTTCACAGCTCAAGCCCGCCCGGCCCGCGCCGCGACGAAAATCACGCGCGCCCAGGCGAAAGGCCGATAAATCCTGATGGAGCCGGCGGAGAAAACCGTCCGCGTGGATGTCTGGCTGTGGCGCGCGCGTTTTTTCAAATCCCGTTCGCTCGCCTCGAAATTCGTGCGCGACGGACGTGTGCGTTGCGGCGACGGAGAACATGCCAGAAGACTCGCGCGGCCTTCTGCTGTAGTGCGGCCCGGAGACATTTTGACGTTCGCGCGGAATGGCGGGATCATGTGCGTGCGGATCGCCCGTCTGGGCGACCGCCGCGGACCGCCGGCAGAGGCGCAAACGCTCTATGACACCGTGGAGGCAGATAAGTCGTGATGGACGTTCTCAAATCCCTGTTCGGAGGCAAATCCAGAGCCGCCAATGAGGACGAGCTGTCGCCGCACGTCGCCGCAACCGCCCTTCTGGTCGAAGCGGCGCTGGCCGACGGCATCTACGCGCACATGGAGGCCGAGCGAATCAAGCAGATCCTCAAAGAGGCGTTCGATCTGGAAGAGGCGGAGGCCGAGGCCGTTCTGAGCGAAGGCGAGGATCTGGCCGAAGAGGCCGTGGACCATTACCGCTTCACGAAAATCGTGAAGGAAAATCTTCCGCTGGAAAAACGCGAAAAACTCGTCGAACATCTCTGGTCCGTGGTTTTCGCCGATGGCGAGCGCGCCGCAGAGGAAGATTCATTCATTCGCCGCGTGGCGCCGCTGCTGGCGGTTGAAGACCGGGCGCGGGTCCTGGCCCGCAAACGCGCCGAGGACGAGGCGGACGCCTGAGGGCGGACGCCCTCGGTGCAGAGAAGATTCAGCAAAGGCCGAACATTCCATGACGGATAAGACTTCCGAACAGACGGGCGAACAGGAAATTGGCGAGGAAATCCTCGAATCCGACGCCATCGCCGGCGACGACATGCTCAATATCGCCATCCAGTACGCCCCCCGCGACGTTGACGCGCCGCGCAGCGGGCCGGTCCAGGTCGGCTGGTTGCTGTCCGAGCGCAAGGGCGCGGTGATCTATGACCCGCCGGAGCGCGTGCGCTCGCCGGAGATGAGCAAGCGGCACGCGAAGTCCGCCTCCCGCTGCCCGGCCGTTCTGAATCTGGAAAGCCGCTATTTCGCGGTGAAATGCCCTTACGACATCCATCTGCGCTTTGGCCGCTCGCAGGACGGCAAGCCGCGGATCGCCAGCGTGAACGGGGAAGCCTCCGCAATCCGTCCGTCCAAGCTGAACGAATATGTCCATCTCGTGCGGGAGGTCGAATGGCGCTATCCGGCGCGTCCGACCATCCAGCTGAAGCTCCCTTACGTCTTCATTGCGGACGAGCCGGTCTGGATGACCCAGACTTCCGCCTTTCTTCATTACCGCCGCCAGCAATTGCCGGGCACGATTTTCGGCGGCCGCTTCCCCATCCATGTCTGGCCGCGCCCGTTGATGTGGGCCTTCGAATGGCACGACACCACGCAGGACCTGATCCTCAAGCGCGGCGAACCGCTGTTCTACTGCATGTTCGAGACGAACGCCCCCGAACGCCCGATCCAGATGGTCGAGGTGGAGAAGACCCCCGATCTGGCGGACTATATCGAGCTGATCTCCGGCGCGGTGAACTACGCCAACCAGACCTTCTCCCTGTTCAAGAGCGCCGAGGCGCAGCGTCCCTCCCGCCTCATGAAGCCGAAAGTGCGCAACTAGCCGCTCAAGCCCCTTGCTGATGCTTGGCATGGCGCGCCGTTGACAAACACGGCGCGCCGCTACAAGTGCAATACGCGCCCGAGAACCGCCAAAAACCTGAAGTTTTCCGATGACCTATATCGTCACTGACGCCTGCATTCGCTGCAAATATACCGACTGTGTCGAAGTCTGCCCCGTCGACTGCTTCTATGAGGGCGAGAACATGCTGGTCATCCATCCGGACGAGTGCATCGATTGCGGCGTGTGCGAGCCGGAATGCCCCGTCGAGGCGATCAAGCCCGACACCGAGGACGACCCGGACAACAAGTGGCTGGAGGTCAACACGGTCTACGCCAATAAATGGCCGAACATCACCGTGCGGAAAGACCCGCCCGAAGACGCCGAGAAGTTCGATACCGAAACCGGAAAATACGAGCGTTTGTTCTCTGAAAAGCCCGGAACCGGCGACTAGTCTCGCCCCTCAAGTCACGTCCTGCGGCTTTACTTGAACCTTTCCGCATTGCGGGAACGGATTGTTTTTTATCGTTTTTGTGATATAGTCCCCGGATGTTCGCCCCGCATCTGACCCAATTTGGTCTCGCAACGCGGGGCGTTTCGTCTTGGCAGCTTCCGAACGAAACAGAATTGCGACCCATTTTACGCCGCAATGCTTGACGCTTCGGCGCGCCATCTCGGTCAGAGCCGCCCGGCAAACGGGCTATGGGGCTTGGTGCATAAGAGAGTTTTATGAGCAAGAAAACAGCCGACAACGATAACAAGTTCGATGAGGGACAGCACATCGTCTATCCCTCGCACGGCGTGGGCGTGATCACCGGCCGGGAAAAACAGACCGTGGCCGGTTTCGATATCGAGGTCTATGTGATCTCGTTCGAGCAGGACAAGCTGATCCTTCGCGTTCCGACGAACAAGGCGACGCAGGTGGGCATGCGCCCGCTTTCGAACACCAAGGTCGTCACAGAGGCCATGAAAACGCTCAAGGGCAAGGCGCGCGTGAAACGGACCATGTGGTCCCGCCGCGCCCAGGAATATGAAGCCAAGATCAATTCGGGCGATCTGATTTCCATTGCCGAGGTCGTGCGCGACCTGCATCGCGGCGACGACCAGCCGGAGCAATCCTATTCCGAGCGTCAGCTCTATGAATCCGCGCTGGACCGCATGGTTCGCGAAGTCGCCGCGGTTGAGGAAATCAACCACGACAAGGCGCAGGAAAAGCTGACCAAGACGCTGGCCAAGCGCGCGGAAGCCAACGCCGCCGCGTAAAATACAGCGCCTTCAGGCACTACGCATATTTATGAAAAACGCCCGGCCACTGCGCCGGGCGTTTTTAATTATGGCTGAAAAGTGAACCGGCGCCCCCTCCCGCGCGTAAACACATCTGAAACAGATGACCGCAGCGACGAGAGCGCCATGGCTTCCACCGCGACGCGTACCGCAGATCCCGACCGCCGGATGATCCGCAAGGCAATGAACACGCCGATGCTGGAGGCGGATGAAGAACTGGCTCTGGCGCGATCATGGAAAGAGAGCGCGGACGAAAAAGCCCTGCACAAGCTCACCGGCGCCTATATGCGGCTGGTCGCGGCCATCGCCGCGAAATTCAAGCAATATGGCCTGCCCTATGGCGACCTCGTCCAGGAGGGCGCGGTCGGCCTTATGCAGGCGGCCGAGCGGTTCGACCCGGACCGCGGCGTGCGTTTCTCCACTTACGCATCATGGTGGGTGCGGGCTTCTATTCAGGACTATGTTCTGCGCAACTGGTCCATTGTCCGCACCGGCACGACCTCCGCCCATAAATCGCTGTTTTTCAATCTGCGCCGTCTGCGCGCCCAGATTGGCGACACGGATGAGCTGCTTTCCAGCGCCTCCCGCGCGAAAATCGCGAAAGAGCTGGGCGTCAGCGAGGACGATGTGGAGTTGATGGCCGGCCGGCTGTCCGGCGCCGATCCGTCCCTGAACGCCCCGCTGGGCGGCGAGGACGGCGACGCGGCGCGGCAGGATTTTCTGGTCGACGACAATGAGAGTCCCGAAGACACCTATATGTCGGTTCATGACTCCGTCTGGCGCAATGACCGCCTGCGCTCGGCCATGGAGCGCGCCCTGAACGAGCGCGAACGCTTCATCATCGCCAAACGCCGCCTGAACGAGGACGGCGCGACCCTAGCCAAGCTGGGCGATATCCTGAATCTTTCCAAGGAACGGGTCCGCCAGATCGAGGCGCAGGCCTTCTCCAAACTCAAGAAAGCCCTGACCGAAGAGGCCGATCCGCGCGAATCCGGCTTGATCCCGGCCGCCTAGTCCAAAATCTCGATCTGTTCGGGATGGTCCACGGTGATCATAGGCCCGTTGCGCGGCTCCACCCAGCCGCGCACGCGCAGGCGCGCGCCTGACAGCGCCGCGGGGTCAATGCCCGTCCCCTCGAACCGCGCCAGCGAGTCCTCATGGATCGCCACGGTAAAATCGGTGCGGTAATCCAGTCCAAAATTCAGATAGGTCCATTCGCGCACTTCGGCGGTTTCCACCACGATCCCCTCGACGATCTGGAATGTATCCAGATGTTGCGCCAGCCCGTTCGTATCCGGCGCCCGCACTATGAATGCGCCGTTCCCCCAGTGCCCGCGCCCGGCGCGCCGCGCCTCCGCTTCCACCGCCTGCAAGGCCCGCGCATCGCCGGAATCCCCGGCCACGGACTCCGCCAGCAGCCAGCCCCCGCGCACCATTTCCCCCTGCGCCCAGCGTTCCGGTTCTCCCGCGATATAAAGCTGCGCCACGGCCCGCCCGTAACGGTCCCGCGCCGGCCCGCCCTCGCGCAACAAAACCGTTTCGCCCTCCGCCAGCGCCTCCAGCGCCGCCCGGCTGGTCTCGCGCTCCGCCAGCTCTTCCGGGGCGGCCACACCCGCCAGCCGCACGGTCAGCCCGGTCTCGAGCTTCAGCGTCACCGGGCTTTCCACCGATGTCACGCGCCCGGTTTCCGCCGCCTGCCACGCCGCGTCCGCGGCGCCGCAGGCCGCAATCGCAAGCAGGCAGATCGGCAAAAGGACGGCTTGAAGTCGGCGGGTCATGGGGCGCACAATCAGCCGGACCGCGACAGGCGCGCAAGAGGGCAACGCGAAAATGGGCCAATTCACAATCGACCTCTACTGGTCCTTCCGCAGCCCCTATTCCTATCTGGCTGTGAAACAGCTCGCCCCGCTGCGCCGGCGCTGGGATTTCGACATCCTGCCGCGCATCGTCCTGCCTATCGCCGTGCGCGACCCGGACCTCTACGCGAAAAACATCAATCCGGTCTGGATGGCCTATACGCTCACCGATGTTCCACGTCTGGCGGAGATGCTGGGCCTGCCCATGGCCATGCCCGACCCCGACCCGGTCGCCATAGACCCGGCCACCGCCCAACCCATGGCCGACCAGCCCCATATCCACCGCCTCTCCCGCCTTGGCGCGGCTGCGGCCGAGATGGGCCGCGGCCTCTCCTTCATCGATGAAGTCTCAAGCCTGATCTGGTCGGGCCAGCCCTGGACGCAGGATGACGCCCTGGCCGACGCCGCCGCCCGCGCGGGCCTCGACCTCGAAGAACTGGAAAAGCGCGTCACCGCCCACCCGGACCGTTTCGATATCCTGATATCCGACAACCAGAAGGCGCTGGACGCCGCCGGCCACTGGGGCGTCCCCACTATGGTCTATGACGGCGAGCCCTTCTTCGGCCAGGACCGCATCCCCGTCCTGATGTGGCGCCTGCGCCAGAAGGGGATGAAAGAGCGGGAATAATAGAAAACGTGGCGACCCCGGCTGGATTCGAACCAGCGGCCCCGGGATTAGGAATCCCGTGCTCTATCCTCCTGAGCTACGGGGTCGCATGGCGATGCCTATAACAGCGGCGCGCGAGGCGGGCCATAGGGACGAAACGCCGCTTTTGCATTCGCCCGCCGCGCCTCTACCATGCCTGTAAGAATACAAACGCCGTTCCTGATGGGGGTTCGCCAATGACTGTCCGTTTCGCCGCCGCGTGTATCGCCGCGCTGTCCGTTTCCATGTTCGCCGCCCCGGCCGCCGCGCAACCGGCCGAAACGGAGGCCGCACCGGAAACCGCCGCCATCGGCGGCGGCGGGCGCCCCGTGGGCCCGGCATGGTCGCGCAGCCCGGTCATCGCCGAACACGGCATGGCCGCCACGGCGCAGCCGCTGGCCAGCCAGGTCGCCATCGACATTCTCAAGCGCGGCGGCTCGGCCGTCGACGCCGCCATCGCGGCGAACGCGGCGATCGGCCTGATGGAGCCGACCGGCAACGGCATCGGCGGCGATCTGTTCGCCATCATCTGGGATCCGGAGACCGAAAGGCTCTATGGCCTCAATGGCTCGGGCCGCGCCGCGCTGGGCCGCGACATCGAAGAAATGCGCGCGGAAGCCGCCGCGATCGTCGGTGAAGGCAACGGCATCCCGCCGCTCGGCTCCCTGCCCGTTACCGTCCCCGGCACGGTCGACGCCTGGTTCGAGATGCATGACCGCTTCGGCAAGCTGGAAATGAACGAAGTTCTGGCCCCGGCCATCGGCTACGCCAATGACGGTTTCCCCGTCTCCCCCGTCATCGCCTTTTACATGCAGTACAATCTCGCCCGGTTTGAACAGAACCTCCCCATGATGGAGGAGTTCGACAATGCGCGCGCGACCTATTTCGAGGGCGGCGCGCCCGAGGCCGGCGAAATCTTCTCCAATCCTGATCTCGGCAATACGTTCTCCCTGATTGCAGAGGGCGGCCGCGAGGCTTTTTATGAGGGCGAGATCGCCCGCATGATCGACGCCTATATGAAGCGCATCGGCGGCGACCTGTCTTATGAAGACTTTGCCGCGCATGAGAGCGAATGGGTCGAGCCCGGCTGCATCGATTATCGCGATGGCTATGCGCTGTGCGAACTGCCGCCCAACGGCCAGGGCTTCGCCGCGCTTCAGATGATGAACATACTGAAGAATGTCGATCTCTCGCAGTGGGAGCGCGGTTCCCCCGAAGTCATCCACTACATCACCGAGGCCAAGCGCCTGGCGTTCGAGGATGTCGCCCGTTTCTACGCCGATCCGGATTTCTCCCCCGCCCCCCTCGACTGGCTGCTGTCGGACGCTTACGGACAGGAACGCTTCGCCCTGATCGACCCCGAAAAAGCGGCCGCCGAATTCACCCATGGCGAACCGCCGGTCATCGAGCCGAAGCTGGAGAGCGACGGCGACACCACCTATCTCACCGTCGCCGATTCCTCGGGCATGATGGTCTCCCTGATCCAGTCCAATTATCGCGGCATGGGTTCGGGCCTCGTGCCGGACGGTCTCGGCTTCATGCTGCAGGACCGGGGCGAGCTGTTCAGCCTCGAAGACGGCCATCCCAATGTCTATGAGCCGGGCAAACGCCCCTTCCACACCATCATCCCGGCCTTCGCCATGAAGGACGGCCAGCCCTGGATGAGCTTCGGCCTGATGGGCGGCGCCATGCAGCCGCAGGGTCACGCCCAGATCATGGTCAATCTCGTCGATTACGGCATGAACCTTCAGGCCGCCGGCGACGCCGCCCGCCTCAATCACAGCGGCGGCAGCTCCACCACCTCCATCGACGGCGACCCGCTCGGCACGCTCCACCTGGAAGCAGGCATTCCGGACGCTACCGTCGAGCGCCTCCGCGCCATGGGCCACAATGTCGAGATCGTCTCCGACGGCCTCATGTTCGGCGGCTATCAGGCCATCACGCGCGACCTCGAAACCGGCGTCTATACCGGCGCCACCGAGATGCGCAAAGACGGCATCGCCATCGGCTATTAAGGGATAAAAGGTGGAGTTTCTCGGGGAAGTTAGCGCTCTCCGGAGTTCGCCTGTTTCTTACTTCCCTAACCTCTGCGGCCACCGGGCCGTGGAGCCAAATGCGTAACCGAAGACATCAACCCACCCGTCATCCTCCGACGGAGCGAAGCGGAGATCGGAGGACCCAGTTGAAGTCTTTGCGCCCGACGTTCCCTGGGTCCTCCGGTCAAGCCGGAGGATGACGGTTGAGAGTGGCGGAGGGTAGAAAAAGTCCCCTCGCCCCCGCGAGGGGGAGAGGGCTTGAGCGCCCAATCTTTGATTGGCCGTGCGAAAGGGTGAGGGGGCGGCTCGCAAGATAGAGCGCGCCCTTCAACGCCTCCCCTCATCCGCCCTTCGGGCACCTTCTCCCCTCCATAGGGGAGAAGGGACTTGAAAAAGGACGACCCTACCCTGCCGCTTCAATCACTTCGAGAAACGCCGCGCCGTAGCGTTCCAGCTTCTTGCCGCCAACGCCGTGTATGCGGCCCATGGCGGCCAGAGAGGTCGGGCGCTCGGCGGCCATTTCGATCAGGGTGCGGTCGGCGAACACCACATAGGCCGGCACATTGGCCTCCCGCGCCAGTTCGGCGCGAAGCCCGCGCAGCGCCTCGAACAATTCGCCGTCGCGGCTGGAAAGCTCGGGCGAGGCGGCGCTGACCGTCCGCTGGCGGGCGGGTTTCGCGCGCAGCCGTTCTTCGCGCAGACGCACGGTCCGTTCGCCGCGCAACACCGCCGCGCCCTTCGCGGTCAGGCGCAGGCCGCCATATTCGCCGATATCCATTTCGGCCAGACCGGCCGCGTAAACCTGCCGGATCAGGCCCATCCATTGCGTTTTCGGCCGGTCCGAACCGGCGCCGAAAGTGGGGATCGCATCGTGGTTCCAGCGCCGCGCCGCATCCGTGTCCTTGCCCGTCAGAACGTCGGCGATGTGGGCCGCGCCGAACCGCTGACCGGTGCGGTAGATCGCCGACAGGATTTTCTGCGCCTCAATCGTCCCGTCGAAGGACCCGGCCTCGCTCTCGCAAAGATCGCAGTGGCCGCAAGGCTCTTCCAGCGTATCGCCGAAATAGGCCAGCAGCGTCTGGCGGCGGCATTCCGGCGCCTCGGCCAGCGCCAGCAGCGCGTTCAGCTTCTGGCGCTCCAGCCGCTTCTTGTCCTCGGAGGCGCCGCTCTCGTCGATCTGGCTCTGGCGCAGCTTGATATCGCCCCAGCCATACAGCGTCAGCGTGTCAGCGGGCAGGCCGTCACGGCCCGCGCGCCCGATCTCCTGATAATAGGCCTCGATGGTCTTGGGCAGCGCCGCATGAGCCACGAAACGCACGTCCGGCTTGTCCACGCCCATGCCGAACGCCACGGTCGCGGCCATCACCACCGCGTCCTCGCGCACGAAGGCGTCCTGGTTTTCGCTGCGTTCGGCGGCGTCCAGACCGGCGTGATAGGGCAGCGCCCGCACCCCGGCGCCGCGCAGCGCCCCGGCAATCGTCTCGGTCTGCTTGCGGGAGGAACAATAGACGATCCCGCTCTCCCCCCGGTGCCGGCCGGCCAGATCCAGTATCTGCTTCGTCGCGTTCTGCTTGGGGGACATCGCCAGCCGCAGATTGGGCCGGTCGAACCCCTGCACGAAAATCTTCGGCGGCCGGGAAAACAACTTGGCCGCAACATCGTCCCGCGTCGCCGCATCGGCCGTGGCGGTCAGCGCCATCACCTGATTGGCCTCGATCGCGGTCCGCGCATCGCCCAGCGCCGCGTATTCGGGCCGGAAATCATGCCCCCATTCGGAAACGCAATGCGCCTCGTCAATCGCCAGCAGGCCGACTCCGCATTTGGCCAGCCGCGCCTGCGTCCCCGGCCCGGCCAGACGCTCCGGCGACACATAGAGCAGCCGCAGCGAGCCATCGTTCAGCGCATCCGATATGCGCTCATTCTCTTCGGGCTCATTGGCAGAGTTCAGCGCCCCGGCTTCCACCCCATAGGCGCGCAGCGCGGCCACCTGGTCGCGCATAAGCGCAATCAGCGGGGAGACAACAACGGTCAGCCCGCCGCGCGCCAGCGCCGGCAATTGATAGCAGAGCGACTTGCCCCCGCCCGTCGGCATGACGGCCAGAACATCCTCGCCGCGCAGGACGGCGCGCACGATCTCTTCTTGACCGGGCCGGAAGCCCGCGAAGCCGAACACCTCATGAAGAATCGATTCAGGGTCACGCATGCTCTCGCGTCTAGCGGCGCGCGGCCCGCGAGGCAAAGCGCCAAAGCGTCACCAGGGCAGTTCCTCGCCGCGATAATCGAAGAAACCGCCGGACTGTTCCGGGCGCAGCGCATCAATCACCATCAGCAGGTCCGCAGCCGCGGTTCCGGCTCCCGCACGTTCAGGCCCGATTTGGCGAACGGCTGGGACAGTTTCGTGTCCACCGTGCCCGGATGCAGCGCCGCGATCACCGCCGCCCTGTTCCGCCGTTTCAATTCGACAGACGCGGTCTTCACGAACTGGTTCAGCGCCGCCTTGGAGGCGCGATAGCTGTACCAGCCGCCAATCCTGTTATCGCCGATGCTGCCAACCTTGGCCGACAGGCTGGCGAACACGGATTTTCCTTCCTTCGGCAACAGGGGAAGTATGTGCCTGATGAGAAGCGCGGGGCCAAACGCGTTGATCGCGAACGCCTTTTCCATATGGGCGAGATCAATCTCGCTCCAGCTTTTCTCCGGGGCGAACGCTTCATCATGCAGAAAGCCCGTGGCGTCGACGATCAGGCGGATATCCGCGCCGCTTTCGGCCAGTCCGGCCGCGGCGCGTTCAATACTGGCGGGATCGGTCAGATCCAGTTTCGCTTCGCCGGAGCGGCTCAGCGCGATCACCTGATCGAACGCCGGAGACGCTTCAAGGGCGGCGGAAAAAGCGCGACCGATGCCGCCGCTCGCGCCGACCACCACGGCCACGCCGCCTCTGGGAAAAGAAGAAAGACTCATGCCTGCCATGCAAGCAGAACTATGGCGCGGGCCCGCCCCGGCAAGGCGTTTGCCCGCTATATGTCCGGCTTGCCGCGCAGGGATTTCTTGTGGGCGTGCTGCTTCTTCGCATCCAGCCGTTTCCGTTTCTGGGACGGAGTAACCCCGGTGCGCTTGCGCTTCTTGGGCGGCTCCGCGGCGCGGGCGACCAGATCGTTCAGCCGGGCCAGCGCGTCAGCGCGGTTTCGCGCCTGTGTGCGATGCGTGCGGGCGGTGATCACCAGCACGCCATCCTTGGTCATCCGCTTGCCCGCGATCCGTCGCAGGCGCGCAAATACCGGGGCCGGAATGGAGTCGGAGCCTTTCGCGTCGAAACGCAGCTGCACCGCCGTCTCGACCTTGTTGACGTTCTGCCCGCCGGGACCGGAAGCGCGAACGAACGACTCCTCGATCTCCGACTCGTTAATGCGGATATGCGGGGCGGGTTCAATCATGTTCGCCCGCCAACGCCCGCCGCATCAGCTCCGTGTCCGCCAGCATTTCCTCGAAGCCCGACCAGTCATCGTCCCCGGCGATTTTCGCCCACAGCGCGGCGTGGTCTTCGTAGACCAGCGTGCAGGGATGGCCGCGTTTGAAATAGATATGTTTGAGGCGATCCCGGTCCTCGGCGGCGTGATTATCCAGTTGCGCGCGGAACGCATCGAACGCCTCGCCCTGATAGCGCGCCGCTTCCGGGCTTTCGGCGGCGCGGCGTTCGGATTCCTTGCCGCAATACCAGTCATAGAAAAACCGCTCCCACGGCGCCTGGCTCTCGCGCAGGAAGGCCAGCAGGGACTGAAGCAGTTTCGTATCGGCCTCTGCGCCAGCGCTCAGCACGCCCAGACGCTTCAGGAAGGCGGCGCGGGTTTCGTCCTGATAGGCGTCGGGGAAGACGTTCAACGCCTCGACCAGCGGTTTCGTATCTTCGACGATAGCGCTGAGGCAGGCCGCCAGCTGCTGCATCGTCCAGAACACCGAATCCGGCTGCCGTGCATAGGCGTACAACCCGCTTTCGTCGAAATAGGCGGCGGTGAAACCGGGCTCATAATAGGGCAGGAAGCGCCAGGGACCGTAATCGAAGCTTTCGCCCGTGACGTTGAGATTATCGGTGTTCAGAACGCCATGGACGAACCCTGCGGCCATCCATTGCGCCGTCAGGCGCGCGCTGCGGCGAACCACATTTTCAAGAAACCCCGCGGCGCGGTCATCGCCTTTCCGGCCTTCCAGCTCGGGATAATAGGCGCTGATGCAGTGATCCAGCAGGGCCTGAATGCGCTCTGGAGATTCCTCAAACGCATGGCGCTGGAATGTGCCGATGCGGATATGGCTCCAGCCCAGCCGGGTCAGCACGGCGGAACGCGCCGGCGAGGGCTCGTCATGCCGGACCAATTCCTCGCCCGTCTCGTAGAGCGCGAACGGCTTGGATGTTTCCACGCCCAGCGCCTCCAGCCTTTGCGCCGCCAGCACTTCCCGCACACCGCCCTGCAGCGTCAGGCGTCCATCGCCGCTGCGCGAATACGGCGTCTGGCCCGATCCCTTGGTGGCCAGGTCCAGAAGCCGGTCCCGGTCATCGCGCACTTGCGCGTAAAGAAAGCCCCGTCCGTCGCCGATATCGGGATTGTAATGCCGGAACTGGTGGCCGTGATAACGCAGCGCCAGCGGCTGGCCCAGATTACCCTCAAGCGGCTCGAAACGCGCGAAATGCGCGCGCCATTCATCGTCGGTCTGGTCGCCCAGCCCGACGTGCCGCGCCCAGCGGTCATTGCGAAAGCGCAGCCGCTCCTCCGGGAAGACGGCCGGCTTCACTTCGTCATGAAAGCCCTCCCCCAGCTCCAGAATGCGCGGGTCGGGCCGATAATCGGAGACAATATCGCTCATGGGGCGGACATGGCCGCCCGCACGGCTCAGTGCAAGCTTTTCCCGGCCCGGCGGTCGAGACGGCCTTCGATCGCGTCCACAATCACCGCCCGCAGCGCGCGCCACGCCTCGGCGCGCGGCTCGTCGCCCAGATCCTCCATCTCCTCCACCGCCTGGGTGGCGTAAATGCAGGCCTGCGCGCCGTGGCGGTCGACAAGAAGATGGGCGATCTGGGTGAGGTCTTCAGCGGTGATCTGGGACATCTGGGGTCAGGCTCCGGTTGGAAGGTCAGTTTTGCCAGATAGCGGAGCAAACGGAATGCCAGAGCCAAGCTATTGAAATTATTTGAAATTAAGTATGACGCGGACGGATTTGCCGGGCAGGAAACACCCTATGCGGCGTTCAGTTCCGCCCCATAGCCCTCCTCGGCCAGCCAGCGGCGCTCGGCCCCGGTCAAAGCGCGGCCCAGCACGGCGTTGCGGGTCGGAAAGCGGCCGAATTTTTCAATGATGTTCAGATGGGCGCGGGCATGACGGGAATTGTTCTCATCGCCCAGCCGTTCTGCGTAAAGCATCACGCTTTCGGCCTGCGTTTCCGCGTCTTCGGCGTGCATGAAGGGCGTATAGAAAAACTGCCGGACCGGCCCCTCTATCTCCAGATCCCGGTTCGCGCCGACAATGCGGCGGGCGGCGGCCAGCGCCAGCGGGTCATGTTTCCAGCTCAGCGCGAGGCCGCGATAGATATTGCGCGGGAACTGGTCCATCAGGATGCACAGACCCAGCGCCGCCTCGGCGTCATCTTCCCCCAGATGCGGACCCGCCTGAAGCGCCGTCACGGCCGCCAGGATCCGGTCGCCAAACCGGATTGCGATTTCCGCGTCGAACACCGGATCGGACAGAAACCAGGCCTGCGGCCCCGCCGACCGCCAGAACGCCGCAATGGATGTCAGGTCAGAAGCGGAGATTGCCGCCATTGATCGCCTCGTAGGCCGGCCCGTCCAGCGGCTCGTACCGCCCGGTTTCCGGATCAAGATAGAAGAGAGGCTCGCCCACTTTCACCGGATCGAAGCCGTCTTCCTTCAAATCCTTCTTGCGGTATTTGAACGTGCCGGTCGTGTCCGGCTCCGTCCGCAGGCGCAGGAAGATGGGGCGCGCATAGGCCGGCAGGTCTTCCTTCAGGCGGAGCATCAGGGAATCGAGGTCGAAATCATCGCCGGTCGTGATCGCCGCCATGCCGGCGCGGCCGTCATAGCCGGGAACCTTCACGCCATACACAACGGCCTGCTCGACGCTGTCCAGAACGCCGATCGCTTCCTCCACCTCGCTGGTGGCGACGTTCTCGGCCATCCAGCGGTAAGTGTCGCCGATCCGGTCGATGAAATAATAATTGCCCAGCTTGTCGCGCTTCATCAGATCGCCCGTGCGGAACCAGGCGTCGCCGGTCTCGAACACGTCGCGAAGGATCTTCTTCTCCGTCTCTTCCTTGTTGGCGTAGCCATCGAAGCGGTAGCGCGGATCGCCCGGCTTGATCTCGCCAATCGCCTCGCCGACCTCGTCCGGCTCAACTACGATGGCGTGGCCTTCCGCGTTGCGGACCGGTTCGCTGGTTTCGACATCGTGGCGGATCAGTTCGATATTGAAGCGGCTCTTGAGATAGGGCGCGACGCGGCCGATGGAGCCGGGCTGGCCGCCAACATTCAACAGCGCCACATTGCCCTCGGTCGCGCCATAGAATTCCACGATGAATTCGATGCCGGTGCGCTTGACGAAACGCGTCCAGACATCGGGGCGAAGGCCGTTTCCGATGGCGCAGCGTATCTGGTGCTCACGTTCTTTCGGGGTGGAGTCCTGCGCCATCAGGAAGCGGCACAGCTCGCCCACATACATCAGGATCGTCGCCTTGTAGCGGATCGCCTCGTCCCAGAAGCTTGAGGCGGAGAAACGGCGGCGAACAATGACCGCGCCGCCCGCCATGATCGCCGTCCCGACGCCGCACAGCCCGCCCGTGGCGTGATAGAGCGGCAGGACCATCATCACCCGGTCTTCGTCATTGGACCGGGAGGCGACGGCGAACGTGTTCATGTAGGTCAGGACCCGCGTATGGGTCATACGGGCAACCTTGGGCAGCCCCGTGGTGCCGCTGGTAAACATTTTCAGACAGGTGTCTGCCGCCTTTTCGCCCGCCCTGCGGTCGCGCGCGGGGCGGTCATCCGGCTGGCCTTCCAGCGCCTCTTCAAAGCTGCGGCCCGGGCAAGCCCCGCATGCGAACCAGTCGGTCGGCATGTCTTTCAGTTCGCCGCGCGCGGACTCGAAATTGTCCTGCAGGTCCACATCCACGATGATGTGTCTGGCCTCGGCGATCGTGATCGTGTGGGCCAGCGACGACCCGAACAGCTGATTGTTCAGCAGCGCGCCGACCACGCCGACCTTGGAAAGCCCGTACCAGATCGGAAAGTATTCGATCCGGTTCTGCATATAGATCGCGACCGTATCGCCGGGCTTCAGGCCCTGCGCCACGGCCCAGTGGGCGACGCGGTTCGCATAGGCGTCCATCTCCGCATAGGTCCAGACCGTATCGTCTTCCATCAGGGCCGGACGGTCGGCGTGCCGGTCCACGGACTCCTCGATCTGGTCGACGGTCAGCAAGTCCGGATCGCCCTGCACCTTGCTGACCCGCTTGAGAATGCGCGCCAGGCTGGTGATGTATTTGACCTCGCGGGAGACCGCGCCGAACAGACCCATTATTTCCTCATTTCCCGGAAGATATCGCCACAGACAGAACTTATCGGGGGCCGTTTAACCGTCAATGAAATGACGCCGCGCACCCCGCGCCTTTATGCCTCAGGCAAAACATTCAGAGAGAAAATCGCGCATCGCCTTCCAGGCCAGATCCGCCGACTTCTCGTTATAGACCGTGCCGAGATCCGGGTCGTTGGCGTTGGGATTTGTGAAAGCGTGCATGGTGCCGCCATAGGCGTGCAGCCGCCAGTCCGCTTGCGCCTCGCTCATTTCCTTTGCGAAACCAACCACCGAATCCGGCTCCGCCATCGGGTCGTCCCAGCCATGCAGTGCCAGAACCTTCGCCTTGATCCGGTCGGCCTTGCCGACCTCCGGCGCGTTGAACAGGCCGTGGAAGCTGATGACGCCGTCGACGTCCTCCCCAGTGCGGGCGATATCCAGAATGCACAGGCCGCCAAAGCAGAAGCCGATGGCCGCGACATGGTTCTGGTCCACGTCCGGCATGCCGCGCACAAGGTCCAGCGCCGTTTTCAGGCGATCCTGAAGCATGGCGCGATCTTCCAGGAATGGGCCCATCAGCTTCTGGTTTTCCTCAACGCTGGAACCCAGAACGCCCTTGCCATAGAGATCCAGCGCAAAGCCGGTATAGCCCAGCTCCGCCAGGTCCCGGGCGCGCTCATTCTCGAATTCGCCCCGGCCGGCCCATGCGTGGGAGACCAGAACGGCGGGGCGCGGACCGGGCACGGAATCGTCCCAGGCCTTGAAGCCCTGCAACGCCGTTCCCTGATGTTCGTAATCGACGGTTTCGGTCTGGATGGTCATCTCGGCGTCGCCTCCTCGCGGTTATAAGTTCGAGGATAATAATGGCGTGCGCGGGCGGCGCGTTCCACCGGCAAGCTGTCAGAAAAAAACGGCCCCGCGCGAAGCGGGGCCGGAAAAGAAAAGTCGCTAACCGACGACGGGAATGCCCGTGGTCTGAACGGACTTTAACAAAATTGAACATAACCGCAAGGATTAATCTCGGTTAATAAATCTCTGATTCAAAAGAATAGCGCGGAAATCCGTGACATTCACGCCCGTTGGGCCAGTAATAATTTTGTCCCCGAGGTCGTCAAAAAGACTTGCACTGTCGAATCCCGCCAACATGGCGGCGGGGTCCAGTCCGGCCTCGACCGCGCGCGGCAGCGTCGCCGGACCGACATAGGCGCCCGCCCCTTCCGCCCGGCCATCCAGCCCGTCCGTATCCGCCGCAAGGGCGAATATTCCGGGGGCGCGGTCCAGCGCCAGCGCCAGGGCAAGCGCGTAATGCGTATTGGGCCCGCCCCGCCCGCTCCCGGCGGGCGCGGGCGCTGTCACCTCGCCGCCCGAGAGCAATAATAACGGGCCCTCGGCCGCCGGAATCGCGCGGATTTTGCGGGCGTGATCGCGGGCGACCGTTTCCGCGTCGCCCTCAATCGCCTCGCCCAGTATTTCAACATTGACGCCGGCGCGCTCCGCTGCCCGCGACGCCGCGGCCAGCGCCTCGCGCGCCGATCCGATAAGGCGCACCGGGCCACGCGCCGCCTCGCCCTCCGCCTGCGCCGGCCATCGCGCCGGCGGCGGCACATTCCACCGCTGTAAAATCGCCGCCGGGTCCCGCGCCGGTCCCGGCACGGTCGGGCCGGAAGCGACCAGCGCCGGATCATCTCCGGGCACGTCCGAAATCACGAAGGTTGCAAGGCGAGCGGGAAAGGCCGCCCGCGCCAGGCCCCCCGCCTTGATGTCAGACAAGGCGCCGCGCACCGCGTTCAGATCGCCGATCGGCGCGCCCGCCGACATCAGGGCGTTCAGCAAGTCCGCCTTTTCTTCCCGGGCTACGCCCCGCGGCGCGCACCAGAGCGCCGAGCCGCCGCCGGAAATCAGGGCAATCAGGAGATCGTCAGAGCCGAGCTCTGCGGCCTGAGCCAGCGCCCGCCGCGCCGCGGCGGCGCTGCGCGCGTCGGGAACCGGATGCCCGGCCGTCTCGACGCGTATGCGGCGGAGCGGCCGCTCATAGCCATCGGGCACGACGACCTCGCCCGACAGCTTGCCCGGCCACAGGGCCTCCAGCGCCTCGGCCATCAGGGCGGAGGCTTTGCCCGCGCCCAGAACCAGCGTGCGGCCCTTCGGCGGTTCCGGCAGACAATCGCCCATGCGGGCGGCCGGGTTCACCGCGTCCAGCGCGATCGCCAGAAGGCTGCGCAGAAACCCCCGCGGATCTCCGGGGTCCAGCGAAGCGGCGTTACTCGGCAGCGTTGTCCTCATACGTCATGGCGTGGCGCATGGCGTGGAAAATATAGTTCTGCTCCACCACGCCGGTCAGCAAGTGCGCCCACGGCCCCTTTGCATAAATGGGAACGTCGTCGCCAGTATGGGTTTCGGAGCCCGAGGGGACCAGCGCCTGTTGCCGGAAGTCCTTGTCCCGGACATCGACATCGGACAAATCGGGGCGTTCGCCGTCAACCGCGCCCGGACCATTGGCGTAGCCCAGCGTGGTATAGGGCTTGCCGTCCTGCGCCTTGATGGGGGCGGCGGGCGTTGCGGCGAGGCCGAGGATGGGATTGCCTCGCGCCGGATAGCCGGAAATCGTCAGGGTGTGGCCATGATCGGCCGTGACCACGATCAGCGTCTCCGCCGGATCGACTTTCGACAGCGCCATTTCCACCGCCTTTGAAAACGCGACGGCGTCCGTCAGGGCGCGATAGGCGTTTCCGCCATGATGGGCGTGGTCGATGCGTCCGCCCTCCACCATCAGGAAGAAGCCGTCTTCGTCCGCGGAAAGAATATCTATCGCCTTGGCCGTCATTTCCGACAGGGACGGCTCTCCGGCGGGATCGTCCGCGCGGTCGGCGTCATATTGCATGTGGCTTGGCTCGAACAGGGCCAGAACGCGCGGCGCGGCGGCAGCATCCAGCGCATCGAATTGCTCGCGATTCCAGACATAGGCGCCATTTTCGCCAGCCTTTTCGACCCATTCCGCCGTCAGGTCGCGGCCGTCCAGCCGGTTGCCGAATTCGCCCTCATGTTCCGGGTCGGCCATGTCCTCGGGCAGGAAGCCGGCCCGGCCGCCGCCCATCGCCAGTTCCAGACCGTCGCCGGCCGGCCATTCGATCAGCTGACGCGCAATGTCCGGGCAGGATTCGCGCAGGCCTTCCGGCACGTCGTCATCCGACTCCCAGTCGCGTTCCGGAACGTGGGCATAGACCGTCGCTGGGGTCGCGTGGGTAATCCGGGCGGTGGAAACCAGGCCCGTCGCCTTGCCTGCGGTCTCGGCGATTTCAGCCAGGCTTTGCAGGCGGTTCGGCGCATCCGGTCCGCAGTCGGACGGCTGGGCGTCCAGCGTGACATTGATCATGCCGCTGCGGGTTTTGGAGCCGGTCATGATGGCTGTCGCGGTGGCCGCGGAATCAGAGACCTGGAAGTCATGGGAATAGGTTTTGGACAGGCCCGTATAAGGGAATTTCTCGAACGACAACGCGTTGGATTCGCCGTCAACGCCGCGCAATTGACCGTCGAGGATGCGCGCCGCGGTGGCGGTGGAAGTGCTCATCCCGTCGCCAACGAACACGATCACGTTCTTCGCCCGGCCCGTGACCGGGGTGCGGGCCAGATGCTCGGTCAATGCCGCTCGCGCGTCCGCGGCGTAATCCTGCGGCGGCTCGGCGGGTTGGGCGGCGATGGCGGCAGAAAGCAAAAGCGTGGTCAGCATTGGTCGATTCCCATGCGGTCGGGTTGGGTTCGGACCTCGCTAACAAGGGTTTATGACGCTTTGGAATCAGCCTCCTGCAAAAAGCAGCGGAGTCAGCCAGTAGGCCAGCAGCGTGATGATGGCGATTCCGGCCATGTTGCCGAAGAATCCGGCCTTCACCATCTGCGGGACGCGAATTTCGCCGGAGGCGAACACCACCGCGTTCGGCCCGGTCGCGACCGGCAGCATGAAGGCGCAACTGGCCGCCATGGCGACCGGGGCCGCGATCAGAACCGGATCGGCGCCGGACGCGGCGGACAGCGCGGAAAAGACCGGAATCAATGCCGACACGGTGGCGATATTGCTCATCATCTCGGTCGCGAAGATCACCAGCGCGGTCAGCGACAGGATCAGCAGGATCAGCGGCCACGCCCCGACGGCGGACATCTCGCCGCCCAGCCACGCGGCCAGGCCGCTGGTTTCGATCAGCCAGGCCAAGCTCATCCCGCCGCCGAACAGGATCACCACGCCCCAGGGCAGGCGCTCCGCGGTCCGCCAGTCCAGCAACGCCTCGCCCCGCCCCTCGCCCGACGGCGTCAGGAAGAAGGCCAGCGCGCCGATAATGGCGATCCCCGCATCGGTCAGCCCGCCAAGGCCGGGAATGCTGGTCAGCACGTACTGGCGCGTCATCCAGGCCAGCCCGATGAAAGCGAACAGGATCAGCACCCGCCGCTCCGGCGCCCGCATGGGGCCGAGCGCAGACAATTCGGTTTTCACCGCCGCGGCGGCTTCCGGCGACGGCGCGCCCGGCGGCGAGAAAACCCGCGTCAGCACGACCCAGAGCACCGGCACCATCAGCGCCACCACCGGCACGCCCAGCCCCATCCATTGCGCAAAGCCGATGTCCCGCCCTGTCTCCTGCAACCATCCGATGACCAGAAGATTGGTCGGCGTCCCCACCGGCGTGCCCAGCCCGCCCACGCTGGCGGCATAGGCCAGGCCAAGAAGCAGCGGCGGCGCCAGCAGGGCCGCCTTTTCGCGCCCCGCCGCCATGGCGACGCTGAGCGCGATGGGCGTCATCATGATCGTGGTGGCGGTGTTGGATATCCACATGGACAGCAAGGCCGCGGCCAGCATGAATCCGAAGATCAGCGCCTTGGGCCGCGCCCCGAAGCGGGCGACGATATTCAGGGCGATGCGAGCGTGCAGGTTCCAGCGCTGGATCGCCATGGCGATGATGAACCCGCCCAACAGCAGGAAGACTGTCGAGCGCATATATTGCATTGACACGTCATTGACCGCCGCGATCCCGGCGACAGGCGCCACGGCCATGGGCAGCAGGGCCGTGGCGGGAATGGGAATGGCCTCCGTCGCCCACCACACCGCCATCAATACGGCCAGCGAGACCACGGCCCAGCCGTCCCGGGAGAGCCCCTCGGGCGGCGGCAGGAACTGGAGAAGGAGGGCGAGCGCGAGGCCGAGAAACAGGCCGATCAGTTGCGGCGCCCGCGCGGCGGGAGAATCGCTGGCTTGGGCGGTCATGGGCGCAGCTTAATTGCGCCAACACACGCGGCAAGCTGCACCTGCTAAGAGGTCAGCGCCCGCACCTTGTTTGCCAGCTCGTCCGGGTCGAACGGCTTTTCCACGATCGTCGCGTTCGCATACCGGGCGTTCAGTCCTTCAGGACGGTAGCCTGTGATGAACACCAAGGGGACATTTTTCCCGATCAGCGTGTCTGCAATCTCGAAACTGGAGGCGCCCTCAACATTCACGTCCAGCAGCGCGATGTCGAAATCGTGGTTTTCGACCAGTTGCAGACCATCGGCGACGTTTTCCGCGAGGTCAGCGTCAAACCCGATCTCCGTCAGGATATCTTTCAAATGCAGGGCAATCAGAAGTTCGTCCTCGACCACGAGGACTCGCTTGCGCGAAACGGTCAAATTAAATCCCCTAAAAAATAAGCGTCCCCTGCATATTCGCTAGACGAGGACGGACGCGGCGTCATTAACCTGCGTCAAGAGAAATGCCCACCTAACCTGACAAGCGCTATATCAAGACGCAGATGTGACTGACTTTAAGTCATCTGCGCCCCACTATACATGTTATTTACAGATCAAACGCCCAGCCATAAAAAGTATACACACAATATAAATCGTATTTTTTTATAAGAAAAATAAACACACAATATTTTCTCTAAGGGTTGTAAATTAAATATAAATACCCATTTCAAGAGAATGAGCCATTAGCGGCGCTAAAAAGGGCAATTAATGCCCACAAAGAAAGAATAATATTATGTCTTTTAATAATCTTTCCAAAAAAAATGAGCAGGATTCAAACAAAGAATCCGATAAGCAGGGCGCTCCCGCAGAACATAAATCTGACCCCGCGAAACCTAATGAAAAAAACGAACCGGCGAGCAAGTCGTAATTCGTATTGTGGAGGGGACTTCCCCTCCACACTTACCACCGCGCTGTAAACTTGTAAGGGTTACCCCAATGACACGCGTTCGAGACAGCTGGCAAGTGAGATTCCGCAAGCCTTTCTTCCTTAACGGTTTGTCCGAACAATTGCCGGCGGGAAATTACAGCGTTGAGAGGCAGGTAAACGGATATGCAAATTCAATGTTACACGGGCGACAGTCTTCAACATGGATGCGAGTCTGCGAAGGGCACGGCCTTACCGGTATACTCAAACATATCAAAATTGACCCCAGAGATCTCGTGACCGCCCTCAAACTCGACAAAACCCAAAGGCAGTCCGGCAGGTGCAACATCACGCTTTCAGAACGCGCTCTAGATCGGCAAGCTCTTTTACGCGCCGAAGATGAAGGCATGAACGCTCCCCCTCTGCCTGATCCTACTTCATGCGGTTTTAGCCATGCGCCGACACGCCACGCAAAGAGCGCGGCGCCCTCATGACCTTTGCATCAATTGCGCAGAATCTAATTTTGGTCTTGGCCGCAGCCATTGTTTGGGTGGCTACGCCAAACAGCGCCTCCGCTGGGGAAGCTCCGGCTTCCTCAGACCTTCTTGAACTTCATGACACAAAAGACTGCTCTCCGGACGTACGCGCTGAGGGCAAAACGTGCGGTAAGTCCGGCTCGCCCGATAACTCCTATTCGGTCAACAAATCGTATGGCCGGGGGTGGGAATGCAACCATGGCTTCCGGGCCATTAAATCAAAATGCAAGCCCGTGATAATCCCTGAGAACGCTTATCTCTCCTCATCGGGGCGAGATTGGGACTGTCGCAGAACTTATCGGAAAACGCGGTCTGGATGCGCTTCTATTGTGATTCCGAAAAACGCTTACCTGACGGGCGATTCTCATGGCCCGGGATGGACATGCGAGCGCGGTTTCACGGCTTTTCAAGACGAGTGCGTTATTATTGACGTGCCAGACAACGCTTATCTCGACGATTCATTTTACGGCGCGCCGTGGAAGTGCGAGCGTGGCTACAAGCGAAACAACACCGCATGCCAGCGGATCATAATGCCCGATAACGCCCATATTGGTTATTTCGGTAACAGGTGGGAATGCGACCAGCCATATCGCCGCCACGATGATCTGTGTGTTCGGCAATAAGACGAATACCGGCGCGATTGAGACGACTGATCAAACTGCGCCGAAACGGCCGCAGGTGGTTTCAGAAATAAAATGGTGCCCGGAGCGAGACTCGAACTCGCAAGGCCTTGCGGCCGGCGGATTTTGAGTCCGCTGCGTCTACCAATTCCGCCATCCGGGCCCGGTACAAAATTTCCCCGCTTAAATACCGGCTGGCGCCGCAGGGTCAATCAATGGACGCGGCCCGCGAAACCGGATAATCAGCCCGGCAAATCGCCGGAGCCGATAAATCATGACCGAAACAGCCCCGTCGCGCGGCCTGATCGCCACCCTGCAAGTCATCGCGGAGCGCGCGCCTGAAGACGGGCTGACGCTGGGCGAGTTCATTGAAAGCCTGGGCGAGCGCGCTTTCGGCGTAATCCTGTTTTCGCTGGCCCTGCCGGTGTGCATCCCCTTTCTCTACGTCATCCCGCAACTGGTCGCCCTGCCCATGATGGCGCTGGCCGCGCAGATGGCGGCGGGCCGGCCCGAACCATGGCTGCCCGAGAAATTCCGGCAGCGGCGCATGGACAAGGCCAATCTGACGCGCATGGCGGAAGGCGGCCGTAAATGGTTTGGCTGGATCGAAAGACTGGCCGCGCCGCGCCTGCTGTTCCTGTCCAGCGGCCCGGCGGAGCGCGTGATCGGCGTTTTCTTCGTGGCGTTCTGCGCCTCCGTTCTTGTGCCTCTGCCGCTGACCAACACCACGCCGGGCATTGGCGTGGCGGTCGCCTCTCTGGGGCTTCTGACGCGGGACGGGCTTCTGATTCTGGCCGGCCTGCTGCTGGGCGCGGCATGGATCGCGCTGCTGCTGATTGGCGGCCCGGCGCTGATCTACAGCCTGATCGCGATGGTGCGCGCCTGAGCCGCCGGGGCGCGGCGCGGTGTCACGCACCCATTCCGTTTAAGGCGAGCGCGCACTAGTCTCTGCGCCATGGACCGTTTGAGCCGACCTGAATTCTGGCCCGTTATCGCTTTTTCCGTCAGCGCGCTGTTGCTGATCGGCGCGCATGTGTTTGAGGCGATGGGTTATGATCCGTGCCTGCTCTGCCTGCGCCAGCGTGAAATCCACTGGGCGGCGCTGGCGGTTGCGGCGGCCGGTCTGATCGCCATCTGGCGCTGGCCGGACCGGCGGGTCATCAGCCTGACCAATGTGGCGCTAGCCGCGGTTTTCCTGACCTCCTTCATGGTCGCGGGCTATCACGCCGGGGTCGAGTACGGCTTCTGGCCGGGACCGGCGGCGTGCTCCGCCGTTGGCGGCGGCGCCGTTTCGGGGGCGGACATCCTGGCCGCGCTGGAAGGCCCGTCCGACGCGCCGTCCTGTTCGGAAGCGCCATGGAGCCTGATGGGCATTTCCATGGCCGGGTTCAACGCCCTGATCTCGCTCGCCCTTCTGGGCCTGAGCGTGCTTGCCGTCTTCCGCATCGAAACCGTGACACGGAACGCCCATGCCTGATCCCAAGCCCATGCCCAGAGCGCCCGGCCAGTCCGGGCTGAAGAAGCGCGTCGAGGAGATGATCCGCGTCGATCACGCCGGGGAATATGGCGCCGTGGCCATCTATCGCGGTCAGCAGGCGGTATTCTCGCGCTCGCCGAAGACGGGCCGTATCTCCCGCCAGATCGAGGAGATGGCGGCGCAGGAACAGGGCCATCTGGATGCGTTCGACAAGCTGATCGCCGAGCGCCGCGTGCGCCCCACCGCCATGGCCCCGCTATGGGAGGCCGCGGGCTTCACGCTGGGCGCGGTCACCGCCCTGATGGGCGAAAAGGCCGCGCACGCCTGCACCGAGGCGGTCGAGGACGTGATCGAGAAACACTACCAGCACCAGATTGACGAACTGGACGCGGCGGACGAGGAGCCGGAGCTGAAAGCCGCCTTCACGAAGTTCCGCGAAGAAGAGCTGGAGCACCGCGACCTGGCCGTCGAGGAAGGCGCAAAGGAAGCGCCGGGCTATGCCCTGCTCTCCCACGCCATCAAGACGGGCTGCAAGCTGGCCATCGGGATCACGAAAAAGGTCTGAGCGGCGAGCCTAGGGCTGCAGCTCCACATCCCAGTAGAGATAGTCCATCCAGCTTTCATGCAGGTGGTTCGGCGGGAATTTCCGCCCCTGCGCCTGTAGCTGGTGCATGGAGGGCCGGTCCGGCTTGCGGTTCAGCGACATATGCGCCTCCCGCGGGGTGCGCCCGCCCTTCTTGAGGTTACAGGGCGCGCAGGCCGCGACGATGTTCGCCCATGTCGTGCGCCCGCCCTGGCGGCGCGGCACGACGTGGTCGAATGTCAGGTCGTCCGAATCCCCGCAATAGACGCAGGCAAAACTGTCGCGCAGGAACACATTGAAGCGGGTAAAGGCCGGCGGGCGGTCCTGAGGAATGAAATCCTTCAGCGCGATCACGCTGGGCAAGTTCATTTCGAAAGAGGGGGAATGGATCTTGTGATCGTATTCCTGAACGATCTGAACGCGTTGCAGGAATACGGCCTTCACGGCTTCCTGCCACGGCCACAGCGATAAGGGATAATAGCTGAGCGGCTGGAAGTCCGCGTTCAGAACCAAGCAAGGCCACCCTTGCGGGGGATGGGTCACCACCCGCATCGGATTTCTCCCTTCGGAGATGTGTCGGCGTCCGGCGTCCTGAAGACGAAACCTCCCGCTTTCACCGGCTGCGCGGCAGAATCACCGGGCAACCTGTGGATATCTTTAGCCTGACTTCTGTGACGTGGCCATGACGTTATGCCGGGGCGGGCTGCACCATGTGCGCGCCGGGCGGAACATCCAGCGATCCGTCAAAGGCCTGGCGCAGGAATCCGGCCGCGATCTGGAAGCCTTCCGGCGCGATGGCGTGCTGCAGGCCCGGCGTCTTGTGGCACAGCACGGACAGGCCCGCCTGCTGCAGCGCCTGCGCCGCGGCGTCCAGCGCCTGATGCGGCACCACCGGGTCCGCCTCGCCATGCGCCAGCAATACCGGAACCTTGCTCTTGAATTCATCGACCAGCGTTTCCGGCGCGGCCAGCGCGCCGGAGAAACCGACAATCGCGGCCGGCCCCGGATCCCGGCGCAGCCCGACATGCAGCGCCATCATCGTGCCCTGGCTGAAACCCACCAGCGCCAGCTTGTCCGCGGTCAGGGAGTAACGCTCCAGTTCTTCCGTGATGAACTGGTCCAGCACCGGGCCGGCCTTGCGCACCCCGTCCGCCAGTTCGTCCTGCGACAGCCGGGTCAGGGGGAACCACTGGCGCCCGGCCGGATAGCCCGGAACCTCTTCCGGCGCGTCGGGCGAAACGAACTGCGCATCGGGCAGGACCTGCCCCAGCGGCTCGGCCAGACCGATCAGGTCCTGACCATTGGCGCCGTAGCCATGGATGAAAATTACAAGCTGCTTGGGATCGCCGCCGGATTTGGGGGCGACGCGGGGGCCGTCAATTGTCATGCTTCATGGCTAGCGGCGCGCGCGGCGCCTTGCAAGCGGCGCGCGATGGCGCAATGTCACACAGCCTGCCATGACTGATTTCATCACACGCTTCGCCCCCTCCCCGACCGGCCATCTGCATCTGGGCCACGCGTTTTCCGCTTTTCAGGCGCGGCGCGCGGCGGACGCTGCGGGCGGACGGTTCCTGTTGCGGATCGAGGATATCGACCTCACCCGCTGCAAGCCGGAATACGAAACCGCCATTCTGGAAGACCTCGCCTGGCTGGGGCTGGACGGGGAACAGCCGGTTCGCCGCCAGAGCGATCATTTCGCCGACTATGCCGCCGCGCTTGAGACGATGACCGCGAAGGGCGTGATGTATCGCTGCTTCAAGACGCGGCGCGAAATCATGGAGGAAATTGACCGCGCGCCGCACGGGCCGGCGGAAGTCTATAGCGGGCCGGAAACGCCCATGAGCGCGGATGAGAAAGAGGCACGCATCGCCGCGGGCGAGGCCTATGCTTGGCGCATTTCCCTGTCCGCATGCCGCGACTTGCTGGGCGCCGATTACGCGCGCCTGAGCTTCTTCGAGGAAGGAACCGGCCCGGCCGGGGAAACCGGCGAGATCCGCGCAGAGCCGGAACGTCTGGGCGACGCCGTGCTGGCGCGAAAGGATGTCGCCACCTCCTATCATCTGGCCTGCACGCATGACGACGCGCTGCAGGGCGTGAGCCATGTCGTGCGGGGGCAGGATCTGTACGAAGTGACCCATCTGCACCGCCTGATACAGGCGGTCATGGACTGGCCCGTCCCGGTTTACCGCCATCACCGTCTGCTGGCCGACGAAACCGGCGAACGTCTGGCCAAGCGGCGCGGGTCGATGACGCTTCAGGCGATGCGAAACGCCGGTTTCACAGCCGAAGATGCAATAGCCAGGATGGGCCTTTAGCGGATCAGTCTTCCGGCGGGGTTGGCCCGGCCGGCTTTTCGGTCGCCTGGCCGCCGCGCGGCTTTTCGATGAAAACCAGCTGGATCGGGTCGAACACGAACCGTTTCTCGCAGACCGGGGTAGGCGAGGAGGGCTGAACGCCCGGCGCCTTGCGGCAGGCCTCCCCCGCCAGCGTCGCGGTAATCACGGGCGGCGCCTGTCCCAGGTCCAGCTCGAACCCGCGCGCCGTGCGGCCATAGGCCAGGCCGTATCCGCCGCGCCCGTCCGAGACATAGATTTCCCGCCGGCAGCCATCGCCCTCGCACAGCAGAGACGTTTCGCCGCCGCATCGTATGGCGGCGTAATCGACCACGAAATCCGGCCGCTTGTCGTGCGAAAGGTCGATCACCTCCAGATAGCCCGGCTGGAAATTGGGCTGGTCGGAGGGCACGCCGCATTGCTCTGCGGCGAATTCGCGAATCTGGGCGGTGACCTCGGCTGGCGTGGTCTCGACCCGTTCCTGACAGGCTGCAACCGCCAGCATCGCGGTCAGGCAAAAAATCAGTCTTTTCATGTTGATGAACACAATGCCTTGCGTTGCGGCTGACGTCGAGGCTTCACCGGGATTCGCGGCCATTTTTTGGCGCCGCGCCCCTTCCGCACAGCCCGCGCCGCCGCTATAGGCTGCGGCCATGCTGTTGAAGGATATCTGGTACTTCGCCTGCCCGGCGCGCGACATCAAACCGGGGTCGCTGCAGCGCAAGATGCTGGCGGGCGAACCGGTGATGCTGGGCCGCACGCAGGGCGGAGAGGCGTTCGCCCTGCGCGATATCTGCCCGCACCGCGCCGCGCCGCTTTCCGCCGGGCGTATCGTGGAGGATGACGCGGCCGCCGGAGGCGCGGCGACCGTGGAGTGCCCGTATCATGGCTGGCGCTTCCGGGCCGATAGCGGCGCCTGCGCGGCGATCCCATCCCTCACCGCCGATCAGGCGATGGAGACGACCCGCATCCGCGCGGGGCGCTATCCGCTGACCGAACAGAACGGCCTGATCTGGATCTATATCCCCGCCGACTGGCGCCGGCCCAGCGAGCCGCAGGACGGCCCGCCGCCCCTGCCCGCCAAACTGGAACAGCCGCGCATGGTCGAGAAGGCGGTTTTCGCTTGCCATGTCGATCACGCGGTCGTCGGCCTGATGGACCCGGCGCACGGGCCTTACGTCCACCGCCAGTGGTGGTGGCGGACCGAGGGCTCGATGCATGAGAAACAGAAAGTCTTCGGGCCGCGCCCTCACGGCTTCGCGATGGAGCGGCACAAGCCGTCCTCCAACTCCTTCGCCTACAAGCTTCTGGGCGGCGCGCCGACGACCGAGATCGAGTTCCGCCTGCCCGGCGTCCGGTTCGAGACGATCCGCAACGAAAAGCACACCGTGCTGGGCTTCACCGCCGTCACCCCGGTGGACGAGGACACGACCGAGGTCACGCAGGTCTTCTTCTGGGATATCCCGCTGTTCAGCGCGATCCGTCCGCTGATGCGCCCCTTCGTGCGCGCGTTCCTGAATCAGGACCGCGCCATGGTGGATTTGCAGCAGGAAGGCCTGAAATTCGGCCCTAACCTGATGCTGATCGACGACGCCGACATGCAGGCAAAATGGTATCACCAGCTGAAACGCGAATGGACGGCCAGCCGCGAGGAAGGCCGCGGCTTCGTCAATCCCGTGAAAGAAACCACGTTGCGCTGGCGCAGCTAGGCAGCGCCTGATTGCCGCGTTGGCGGCCCGATCAATTCAGACTAGGTCAGTTCCATGACGTTCTTCGACATCCTGCTTTTCATCGCGCTGGGCGCTGTCACGATCACGCTCGGCTTCGGCATCTATTCGCTGATGCGGGGCGGTCAGTATGCACGCTCCAACTCCAACAAGCTGATGCGCCTGCGCGTGGTGCTGCAGGCGGTGGCGATCCTGATCCTTGTCATTGCCTTCTGGTACAAGAAGCAGGCGGGCGGCTAGTCGGCGGTCACGCCGTAGCTTTCCGCTGCTGCGTCCAGCAGGTCCGCGACCACCGGGCTGATCTCATCAATCCGCCCGTCATTTGCGGCGGCGACGATGGCAAAATCCTTTTCGGGCCAGGCATAGACGCGGACGAACCACATGGTGTTGGAGCCGGCGTGAGACAGGCGGCCGTCATTCGACACGCCCCACCCCATCGCATAGTCGCCGTTCGGCGTTTGCAGCCAGTCACAGCTCTCGGCTGAAATCAGCCGGCTCTCGGCCCCGCGGCCACAGGCCATCTGGTCGCCGACAAAGGTCAGGTAATCGGCCAGGTTCATATGGGCGCGGCCCGCCGGCGACGTGGCGGGAGGATTGTCGGCCGTGGAATCCGGCGCGGCCGGCGACGGGCCGCCGAAAAAGACAAGCCGCTTCTTGTGACCGCGCGGCGTATCGATCTCGTCCATCGATCCCGGCGGGCCAAAGCCTGCGCTATCCAGACCCAGCGGACCGAAGACCTCTTCCCGCATCAGCGTGTCATAGTCGGCGTCCAGCGTTTCCTCGATCATCGCGGCGGCCACGATGTAACCGGCGTTGGAATACAGGAACGCCCCCTGTTCCGAGGGTTCTTTCGCGAGAACCGTTTGCGCATATTCGATCCGGTCTGCGCGGGCGTCGCGGCTTTCATCCGTGCCCTTCTGGCCAAGCAGCAGCCCCATTCCGCCATTGGCCGGAAGGCCGGAGCGATGCGTGAACAGCTCCGCGAACGTGATATCGCCGTAAGCCGGGTTCATGTCCGGCGCGATGCCGCCGAGCGCCTCGCCGATCGTCAGGTCCCGCTCCAGCCGGCCCTGTTCCATAAGGCGCGCGGCAAGAACCGCCGTCATTGCCTTGGTGTTCGAGCCGAGATGCCAAGGGTCGCCTTTTTCAACCGCAATGCCGGTTTTCGCCGCACGCTCTCCGGATACGACTTCCGCGGCGACCCTTCCGTCCGTCCATACCGCCAGCGCCATGCCGGGCGCGCCCGCCTCTTCCCTTGCTGTATCCAGCATGGTCTGAAGTTCGGCAGCCGTGGGCGCCGCGGCGACAGGAGCAAAGAAGAGGAGGGCCAGGCCGAGGGCCGTAATAAGCGCTTTCATCATCAAATTCCTTGAGCGTGGGCGTCGCGGTCTATAGCTGTCGCAGTCATGGTGAAGCTGAACAAGATTTACACCAAGACCGGCGATGCAGGCGAGACCCGGCTGGCTACGGGGCAGAGCGTTTCCAAGTCCTCCGCCCGCGTGGAGGCCTATGGCGCGGTGGACGAGGCTAACTCCGCCATCGGTCTGGCCCGCGCCGCGCTGGACGGCGATGTCTGGCTCGGCCAGACGCTGGAGCGCATCCAGAACGACATGTTCGATCTGGGCGCGGACCTGGCCACGCCCGAACCCATGGAAGGCGGGTTGACCGTGGTCGCCGCGCAGGTGGACCGGCTGGAGCGCGAAATCGACGAAATGAACGCGCGGCAGGCCCCGCTGGAAAGTTTTGTCCTGCCGGGCGGCAGCGAAAGCGCCGCGCGGCTGCACGTGGCGCGCGCCATTACGCGCCGCGCCGAACGCCGCGCCATCGCGCTTGGCGAAGCGGGCGAGACGGTCAATCCGGAGGCCATCCGATATCTCAACCGGCTTTCCGACCTGCTGTTTGTCGCCGCCCGCCGCGCCAATGATGACGGGGCCTCCGATGTGACGTGGACGCCCGGCGCCAATCGCTGATTTCGCAAAAATGTGATCAGGGCGGCATTGAAGCCGCGCTGTGACGTCATATCTCCTGTGCTGGATATGAACCCCTGCTCACATTCGGAGATCTCGATGAAAACCGCTTTCATGACCGCTCTTGTGGCCTTCGCCGCCGCGCCCGTGGCCGCCAATGCGGACGCCGAACAGCTTTATTTCGATCCCAACCACACCCAGATCTCGGTCGACTGGGCGCATGCCGCCGGCGCGCCGCTGACCTTCTATTTCACGGACTGGGACGCGGAGCTGATGTATGACGCCGAGAATATCGAGAATTCCTCGGTCAACGTCACCCTGCCGCTGACCGGCCTCTGGACGGGCATTGACGGCTTCACCGACCATCTGCAATCCGACGACTTCTTCACCGCCGAGACCTGGCCCAGCGCCAGCTTCACCTCCACCAGCGTCACCCGCACCGGCGACGGCACCGCGGAGCTGACCGGCGACCTGACGATCAAGGACAAGACCGCGCCGGTGACCTTTGACGTCAAGCTGCTGGACACGTTCGGCGAGGGCGATAACGCCCGCACCGGCTTCAAGGCCTGGACCACGCTCAGCCGCTCCGAATGGGGTCTGGGCTATGGCGAGAATTACGCCGCTGACGACGTGAAAGTCATCATCTCCACCGAACTGGTGAAAGACGACCCGGACGCGGAAGAGGAATAATCCTCCCCCGTCCGCCCGCTTTGCATGCGCCGTCCCGGTCCGTCCGGGGCGGCGCATTGCTTTTCAGGCCGGCCGCATGAAACATGCGGCTTCCTGATATCCGCCCGGGGATGACCGTCTTGACGCTGCGCTTTGTGATCGCCTGCCTGTCCGGCCTTTTACTGGCCGCGCCCGCTCTGGCGGAAAAAGAGACATGCGCGGTCTCCCTGATGGTGCTGGGCGCGGGACAGGATGGCGGCAAACCGCAGATCGCCAACCCGGACGATGCAGCCTGGACCAATCCGGATTTGCGCCGGCTGGCGACGTCCCTCGCCCTTGTGGACACGCGCGGCGGCGGCGCGGCCCGCTGGCTGTTCGAGGCCACGCCCGACATCAAGGCGCAGCTCCAGCGTCAGGACCAGCGCCACCCCGTTCCGGCCGCGCCCGGCCTGGACGGTATTTTTCTCACCCATGCCCATATCGGCCACTATACGGGCCTTGCCCTGCTCGGCCATGAGTCGGCCGGGGCGGAGGGCGTCCCGGTTCACGCCCTGCCCCGCATGGCCGGTTTCCTGCGCGAGAACGGGCCGTGGGGGCAGCTGGTCCGCTATGAAAATATTGTGCTGAACGTCATGACCGCCGGCAAAGCGGTGGAACTGGCGCCGGACCTGACGGTCACGCCCTTTCTGGTCCCCCACCGCCAGGAATATTCCGAAGTCGCCGGTTACAGCATCACCGGGCCGGACCGGTCCGTCCTGTTTATCCCGGATATCGATTCATGGGCCGACTGGGACGCGCAGGAAATCCATATCGAGGACCAGATCGCCGCCCATGACGTGGCCTTGCTCGATGGCACGTTCTTCGCCAAGGGCGAGATACCCGGCCGCGACATGAGCGGATTTCCCCATCCCTTCATCACGGTCTCGGTCGAACGATTCTCGCCCCTGCCGGAGGAAGAGCGGCAGAAAGTCCGCTTCATCCATCTGAATCACACCAATCCCGCGCTCGACCCCGACTCGCCCGAGCGGGCGTTTATTCGCGCCGCGGGCATGGATGTGGCCGATGAGGGCGGCGAAATCTGCCTCTGATCCCGTTGCCGCGTTGATTCAGCTCCAACGCCCCGCTACGTTCCGCCCGACCGCTGTATTGCGATGCAGCATTGAATTTCATTATTCATCGGCCCAATTCAAAGCCGAGATTTAACAACGCCGGAGACGTCATGAAGATACTCGTCCCCGTTAAACGGGTGCTCGACTACAACGTGAAAGCGCGTGTGAAACCGGATCAGTCCGGGGTCGACCTTTCCAATGTGAAGATGTCGATGAACCCGTTCGACGAAATTTCCGTCGAGGAAGCGGTTCGCCTGAAGGAAGACGGAAAGGCGGAAGAGGTCGTCGTGGTCTCCATCGGCCCGGAAAAGGCGCAGGAGACGATTCGCACCGCGCTGGCCATGGGCGCCGACCGCGGCATCCTGATCAAGACCGACGAAACGGTGGAGCCACTGGGCGTCGCCAAGCTGCTCGCCAAGGTGGTCGAGGAAGAATCGCCGGACATGGTCGTGCTGGGCAAGCAGGCCATTGATGACGACGCCAACGCCACCGGCCAGATGCTGGGCGCCCTGCTCGGCTGGCCGCAAGGCACGTTCGCCTCCAAGGTGGAAATCGCGGACGGCGCGGCCAATGTGACGCGCGAGGTCGATGGCGGCCTGCAGACGATCAAGATCAGCCTGCCGGCCATCGTCACCACGGACCTGCGCCTGAACGAGCCGCGCTACGCCTCCCTGCCCAACATCATGAAGGCCAAGCGCAAGCCGATCGACATGAAGGCGCCCGACGATTACGGCGTCGACATCGCCCCGCGCCTGCAGGTGGTGAAGGTCACCGAGCCGCCCAAGCGCGAAGCCGGCGAAATCGTCGAGTCCGTCGAGGAACTTGTCTCCAAGCTGAAAAACGAAGCGGGGGTTCTGTAATGGCTGTCCTGGTCGTCGCTGAACACGACAATGAAGAGCTGAACGAAGCCACGCTGAAGGCCGTCACCGCGGCGCAGGCGATTGGCGGGGATATCGACATTCTCTGCGCCGGAAACGATTGCGGATCGGTGGCCGAGGCCGCCGCCAAGATCGAGGGCGTGCGCAAGGTCCGCTGCGCCAAGGACCCGGCGCTGGAGCACTTCCTGGCCGAGGCCATGGAAGCGGTGATCGTGCCCCTGATGGACGAGTATGACGCAATGGTCGCCCCGGCCACCACGGTCGGCAAGAACTTCGCCCCGCGCGTCGCGGCCAAGCTGGACGTGATGCAGCTGTCCGACGTGACCGCCGTGGAGGACGCCGACACGTTCGTGCGCCCGATCTATGCGGGCAACGCCATGATGACGGTGAAATCCGGCGATGCGAAAAAGGTCGTCACGGTCCGTCCGACCACCTTCCAGGCTGCAAACGCCCAGGGCGGCGCGGCCGAGGTGGAAGAGCTGTCCGTCGATCTGGGCGACCTGAAGTCCCAGTTCATCGGCGAGGAACTCTCCGACTCCGATCGTCCGGAGCTTGCCGCCGCCAAGATCGTCATTTCCGGCGGCCGCGGCATGGGCAATGGCGAGAACTTCCACATGCTGGATTCCATCGCGGACCGCCTCGGCGCCGCGGTCGGCGCCTCCCGCGCCGCCGTGGATGCGGGCTTCGTCCCGAACGAGTACCAGGTCGGCCAGACCGGCAAGGTCGTCGCCCCGGATCTCTATATCGCCGTCGGCATCTCCGGCGCGATCCAGCATCTGGCGGGCATGAAGGACTCCAAGACCATCGTCGCCATCAACAAGGACGAGGAAGCCCCGATCTTCCAGGTCGCCGATTACGGCCTGGTCGCGGACCTGTTCGACGTGCTTCCCAAGTTGGAGGAAGAGCTGGACAAGCTGGGCTACAAGGCCGGCTGATCTCGCACTTCATCCAATAAGAAAAGCCCGGGCGATGCCGCCCGGGCTTTTTTGTTTGCGCCTTGTGGAAAGCCTACCCGGCGCCCGCCGCGATCTGCATCATCACAAGGCCGGTGAACCACGCGCCCAGCGTGCCG
Organism: Euryhalocaulis sp.; assembly: GCF_013911995.1. Taxonomy (NCBI): domain Bacteria; kingdom Pseudomonadati; phylum Pseudomonadota; class Alphaproteobacteria; order Maricaulales; family Maricaulaceae; genus Euryhalocaulis; species Euryhalocaulis sp. The sequence goes on along the minus strand of NZ_JACESD010000008.1, from coordinate 39,688 downwards.
ATAATATAGCCGAGCACGGCCAACAGCGCCCCCACGGGCGCGAGCGAAGGGTGGAAGGCGGCGGCCACGACCGGGGCGCTGGCGGCGCCGCCGACATTGGCCTGACTGCCGACCGCCATGAAGAAGCTCGGCGCCTTGATCAGGAAGGCGACCCCGATCAGCAGCGCCGCGTGGATCAGGATCCACACCGCCCCGATGGCGAAATAGGCCGGGGTTTCCAGCAGCGCGGCGACATTCATGTTCAGACCCACCGTGGTCACCAGCACATAGATGAAGACCGACCCCACTTTCATCGCGCCCGCGCCCTGTAATTTGCGCACGCGCGTAAAGCTCAAGCCCACGCCGATGGCCGTGGCGATCAGGATCAGCCAGAAGAACTGGCTGTTCAGGCTCAGCTGGTCGAGATTGGGGAACCGCTCTCCGAAGAAGCCGGACAACAGATCGCCCAGAACATGGGCGATGCCCGTCGCGCCAAAACCGATGGCGAGAATATAGATCAGGTGGCGAAGCTCGGGGATGCGCGCGTGCTCGGCCTCATAGGCCTCCGCCCGGTCGCGCACCCGGTCCACGGCGCTGCGGTCGGCTTTCAGCACCGCATCGGCCTGTTTCTGGTTGGCCGCGATCCAGAGCAGGACGGCCAGCCAGATATTGGCGACGATGATGTCCACCGCAATCCACACGGAGAAGATGTCGCCGCCGACATCGAAAATCTCGTACATCGCCGTCTGGTTGGCGGATCCGCCGATCCAGCTGCCCGCCACGGTCGTCATGCCGCGCCACACCGCGTCCGGCCCCTGCCCCGAGACAAGATCCGGCGCGACGAAACTGGTCAGCAACAGAGCCACCGGCCCGCCGATCATCACGCCCAGCGTGCCCGTGAAGAACATGATCAGCGCCTTGGGGCCCAGAGAGATCGTCGCCGGCAGGTCCGCGCTGGCCGTCAGCAGCACCAGCGCCGCCGGCAGCAGATAGCGCGAGGCCGCGAAATAGAGATTGGATTCCTCCGGATCGACCAGCCCGAACGTGGTCAGAAGCGAGGGCAGGAAATAGCAGAGCAGGAGCGGTGGAAAGATGCGGTAGAAACGCTTCCAGCCCGTATTCTCCGAGGCGGCGGTCAGGAACACGCCCCCTAAAATCGCGGCCAGAATGCCGAAAATGATGGCGTCGTTGGAAATCATCGGCGTCATGCGCTCCCCCGTCATGTTTCAGGCATTAGGGCTAAAACGGGTGCGTGGCGCAACCCGGCGCAAGAAGGCTCAGGCGCCCTCGTCCGGCTCCGACGCCAGCGCCGCGTCGATCAGGGCGCGGGCCTCGTCCGTGTCCCATTCGGCGGGGCCGTTGATGCGGCCGATTTCATTGCCCCCGGCGTCATAAAGCACGCTGATCGGCAGGCCCGGCGCCTTGAACAGCGAGGCGCTCTCGAAGCCCGGATCATGGCGGAAGACCAGCGCGTCCAGCCCGCTTTTCTTATAAAAGGCCTGCGCCTTCTCCGGCGTCTGGTCGAGGCTGATCGGGACCACGCGGAATTGTTGCGGGTCATAGGAGTCCTGAAGCGCGTTCAGCGCCGGCATTTCGATGACGCAGGGCGCGCACCAAGTTGCCCAGAGATTGACCAGAGTCACCTCCGCCAGATCGTCAGCGACGGGATTCGCCACACCATCCGGCCCGTTCACGTCCATATCGGGAATGCGCGCCCCGGCCTCGGCCAGCTGGAACGCCGCCATTTCGCCCGTGGCGGCCTTCTGGACCGCAGCGGCGCGCGCATCGCCCGCATTCGCAGGCGTTTCGCCGCCGCATCCCGCCAGCAGAAAGGCGGCCGCAACCGCGCTGAGAAAGATGTTTGAAGCCCGGAGTCTCATAAGTCTTACTTGCGCCCATATCGCTTGCCTCTATAGGTCTCATGACAGATAGGCGCGCAAAACGCACGAGGACATTATGGCTCGCATCATCCTCATCCTGGCTCTCCTGCCGGCGCTGGCCGCCTGTGGCGTGCGCGGCGGCCTGCAGACGCCCGAGCCGATGTGGGGCGAGAAAGACCGCACGGCCCCGCCCCTTCCCGAGCCCTATGAGAAGGATACGCGCGGACGCGACACGTTCGGCGACCCGCTGGCCCCGGACTTCGAGACCGAAGCCTTCGAGGACGAGGAAGCCGAATCCGATCCCCGCTTTGATGACGAGGCGGACGGCGGCGCCGCGCCTGACAACGACGACTAACGAAAACGTAATGCAGGCCGGGGCGGCGAAGGCGCAGCCTTGCGTGCTAGATTCCTGACCATGTTCGGCCGGTCCGATCCGCTCCGCCGCGCCCTGTCGCAGGCGCGCTTCGCTCTCAGGTGGGAGCGTTGGGCGCCCGTGCTGTGGCCGCCCGCCGCCGCGTTGGGCGCATATGCGGCGCTGGCGCTGTTCGGACTGTGGGACGCCACCGGCGATCCCTGGCGCGCCATCGCGCTGGCTATCACGCTTATCCTGGCTGTCCTGTTGACGATTCGCGCCTGGCGCAGAGCCGCCCCTGTCACCGAGACCGTGGCCCGGCGGCGCGTGGAGGACGATTCCGCGTTCCAGGCCCGGCCGCTCGAGGGGCTGGAGGACCGCGCCGCGCTGGGCGAGAACGGCCTGTGGACGGCGCATCAGGCCCGCCTGAAGGCCATGACGCGTCAGGCGCGCGGCCGGCGTCCGCGCGCAGCGCTGGCCGCATCCGACCCATACGCATTGCGCTTTGCCGTGCTGGCCGCCCTTCTGGTCGCCGCCGGCATCGCCGGGGACCGCGCCGCGCCGCGCCTGCAGACCGCCTTCGCGCCGCGCCTCGAAATCAAGGCCGGCGCAGGGGCCGTCATCGACGCCTGGCTTGACCCGCCCGCCTATACGGGCGTGGCGCCCATTTTCCTGACCTCCGGCGAAAACGGCCGCGCGATCAAGGCCCCCGCCGGGTCCGAATTTACCCTGCGCGCCTCCGCCGCCCGCCGCGCCCCGCGCGTCATGGTGGAAAGCGATACCGGAACACAGCGTCTGGAGCCCGAACAGATCGAGACCGGCGTCTTCGAGACGCGGACCATCATCACCGAAGACGCGGAAATTCGCGCCGGGGGCCGTGTCTGGCGCATCGCCGCCCTGCCCGACGAAGCTCCGCAGGCCGGCCTGACCGCCGCGCCGGAGGCGACCGCCAGCGGCGCGCTGAAACTGGCGATCAAAGCCAGCGACGATCACGGCATGACCGGCGCTGCTCTGACCTTTGCCCTGGCCGCCGATACGCGGCAGGTGGACGAAGCCGATCTGGACATGTTCGCCAGTCCGACCAAGTCCTATGAAGGCCCGGTGGAGATCGATCTGACGGGCCATCGCTGGGCGGGCCGGCAGGTGCGTCTGCGCGTGGCCGTGACCGACGGGGCGGACCAGACCGGCTATAGCGACTGGCTGGTCACCCGCCTGCCAGAGCGCGTCTTCATCGACCCGCTGGCCAAGGCCATTGTCGAGCAACGCTCCATCCTGCTGAACGAAACGCGCGACTACGCCCCCATGCCGCCCAAGGCCAGGCCGGGCGAGCCGTCCCTGTTCGCCAACGACATGCCGGAACGCCGCATCGAACGCGCCCCGCGCGACGTGCGCCGCGTGACCGACATGCTTCAGGCCGTCACCTATGGCGGCGAGGATTATTTCAGCGATTACGCGGTGTTTCTCGGCCTCGCACAGGTGCGTCAGCGCCTGAAACTCTCCCGCGGCATGGATGAAGTCTCCAGCCTGCCGCCTGAACTCTGGCGCATCGCGCTGCGGGCCGAGACCGGCGATCTGGCCGACGCGGAAGAGGCGCTGCGCGCCGCCGAGCGCGCCCTGATGGAGGCGATGGCCCGCGGCGCGGAGATGAGCGAGCTGATGCAGCTTTTCGAGGCGTATCAGCAGGCCGTCGACCGCTACATGCAGGCGCTGGCCCAGAACGCCATGGAAAATGGCCGCTTCGCCGAAGCCGGTCAGGCCAGCGAAGCGATGCAGTCCACCGACATTCAGGAAATGCTGGACGCCATCCGCGAGTCCGCCGAGCTGGGCGCCACGGGCGATGCGTCCGCCGCGCTGCAGGCGCTGGGCGAAATGCTGCGGAACATGCAGATGCAGCTCGCCATGGGCGGCGGCGGTCAGGGCGAAGGCGAGATGAGCGAGCAGCAGCAGCGCGACCTCGAAGCCCTTGAAGACCTTGGCGACATGATCGGCGACGAGCGCGGGGTCATGGACGAAACCCTGCGGGAATACGGTGAGAGTCGCGAGGATGCCCGCAATGCCGGCCCTGGCTCGCGCCAGCCCCGCCCCATGCCCGGCCAGCCCGGCCTCAACCCGCTGCCCCCGGAGATCATGGAGCCCGGCGAGGACGGCGCGGGCGAGGAGGAAGGCGAACAGCCCGGCGCCGCGCCCAACTCCGCGCTGGCCGACCGCCAGCAAGGCATTGGCGAGGCGCTAGAGGAGTTGCGTCAGGACCTGGCCCAGAACGGCGAAGGAGAAGGTCTGGGCGGCGAAAGCCCGGACGAGGCGCTGGACCGCGCCGGCGAAGCCATGCGCCGGTCAGAAGAGGCGCTGCGGCGCGGCGCGGGCGACGAGGCGCAGGAGGCGCAGGAAGAGGCGCTGGGCGCGCTGCGCGAAGGCGCGGACCGTCTCGCACAGCGCATGATGGAGCGCAGCCGGCAGGCCAATAATGGCGCGCAGGGCCAGGCTTCCGAGGGCTCGGACCCGCTGGGCCGGTCATCGGGCCTCAGCCGGGGCGGTGATAACGTGCAAATTCCGGACAAGGCCGACCGCCAGAGGGCACGCGAAATCCTTGAGGAAATCCGCCGCCGCGCGGCCGAACGCGGCCGTCCGGAGGAAGAACTGGACTATTACGACCGGCTTCTGGAGCGGTTCTAGGCCGGTTTCGGCGCGCCTAGTCGATGGCCCCGATATGCGGCAGGCCGCGATAGCGCCCGGCCAGATCCATGCCATAGCCCACAAGGAAGCGGTCCGGCGCCGTCCAGGCCGACCATTCCGGCTTGAATCGCGGCGATATGGCGGTGTTTTTCTCCGCGAACACCACCGCTTTCACGCTCTCGGCGCCCGCCTCGATCAGCGTGTCATAAGCAAATTCCAGCGTACGGCCGGAATCGAAAACCTCGTCGATCAGCAAACAGGTCGCGCCCTTTACCGGCCGCGTGACATTGGATAGCAGGCGCGGTTCGTCCGCCGCGGTCGTGGAATCGCCATATGTGGTGACGCGAAGCGCGTCATAGCGCACGTCCACCCCGCGATGCGACAGCGCGCGAATCAGGTCCGCCGCGAAGGTCAGGCCGCCATCCAGCAGCGCCACGGCGATCCAGTCGGGTTCGATTTCGCCCGCGATCCGGTCCGCCACATCCGCGACCCGGTCCGCGATTTCGGATTCAGAGAGCAGAATTTCCATAGCGAGAGGTCCCTAACCCGCCTCGCCGCCCTGCGCGAGTTCGGTTTCAGCGCCATGTTCGCCGTCCGTTTCATGCGGCGCTTCCACCGTCACGTCCGGGTCGGCGATTTCGATGGGCGCATCGGCCAGCGTCAACGCCACGTTCGCGGCGCGCTCCGGCGGATTGACCAGCTGGGTCACCACGGCCACGCGCTCGCCCGGGTCCAGGTTTTCCCGCTCCGGCGCAACGGTCCAGGCGAAGAATTCCTCGCCTTCGGCGTCCTGAAGCGCAAAGCGGACAAACGGCATATCGCGATTACGGCGGTCGATATTGCGCAGCGTGCCCTCGACCTCCAGCACGGGCTGATCCTCCACCAGCACCCGCTCGGCGGCCACGCCCTCAATGGACAGCCCGTAGGCATTGGCGTTCGATCCGACCATCGCATAGGCGCTGGCGGTCTGCGGCCAGGCCCGCACCACGTCCAGCCGGAAAATCCACGCCGCGCCCAGCATCACGATCAAGGCCGCGGCAATGCCGCTCCACGCCCCCGCGCCCAACATAAGATAGCGGCGGCGGCGTCGCGCCTCCACCTTCGCGCGATAGGCTTGCGCCGGCTCTTTGGGAACCGGTTTCAATGTCTCTGTTTTTGCGGGCTTTTCAGCCGCCGCCTGCGGCGCGGCCTCGCCCCCGCCGGGCGCGACATGCCAAGTATGACCGCAGGAAGCGCAACGCACACGCCGGCCCCCGTCGCCGAGCGTGGAGTCATCGACGGAATAGCGCGTGGTGCAGGAAGGACAGCTCAGTATCATGCTAGACGAATCACGAAGCGCGCCTCTCTAAAACAAACGGGTCTATCATTTCTGCGCCGATGTCCAGTTTCCCCGCTCCAGAACCCCAGCCCGAACCCGCGCCCGCCGTGGCGCGGTTCGAGAATGTCGGTATGCGCTATGGCAGCGGACCGGAAGTTCTCAGCGACATTAACCTCATTCTGGAGGCAGGTTCTTTCCATTTCCTCACCGGCCCGTCCGGCGCGGGGAAAACCTCCCTCCTGAAGCTGATTTACCTCGCCCACCGCCCGTCGCACGGTCGGATCAGCCTGTTCGGGCGCGGCTCGGTGGACCTGAAACGCAACGAAAAGGCGGAGATTCGCCGGCGAATCGGGGTGGTGTTTCAGGAATTCCGCCTGCTCGATCATCTCTCCGTGTTCGATAATGTCGCCCTTCCGCTGCGCGTTTCGGGTCAAAAGCGCGCCGATTACCGCGATGACGTGGCCGAATTGCTGGACTGGGTGGGCCTTGGCGGCCGTCTGGACGCCTCCCCCGCCACGCTTTCGGGCGGGGAGCAGCAGCGCGTGGCCATCGCGCGCGCCGTGGTGAACAAGCCGGACCTGCTGATCGCCGACGAGCCGACAGGCAATGTCGACCCCGAACGCGCCGACCGCCTGATGCGCCTGTTCCGGGAGCTGAACCGCCTGGGCACCACCGTGGTCATCGCCACGCACGACCTGCATCTGGTGCGCAAGGCCAACGCTCCGGTCCTCAGCCTGGCCGAAGGCCGCATCACCACGGAGGGCCGGCGATGAGCGCGCCCAAGGCCTCCCCCCTCCTGCCCCCCGATCACAGCCGCGACCGGCCGCTTTTCCTGGTCGTGACGATCCTGGTCTTCCTGGCCTGTTTCGCGGGCCTGACGGCACGCAGCGCCTGGCAGGCGGCGGGCAGCTGGACTCAGGACCTCTCGTCCGAAGCCACCGTCCAGATCCTCCCCGGCGAAGACGACGATCCGGACGCGCTCACCGCCCGCGCCGCGGAACTTCTCTCCGGCGTCGAGGGCATAGAGGCCGCCGAACCGCTGGGCGCTGATGAATCGCAGGCGCTTCTGTCCCCGTGGTTTGGCGACGCCCTGCCGGAGGAACTGCCCGCCCCGCGCCTGATCGCCGTGGAGGGCGCGGCGGACGCCGAGGCCATGCGCGGCGCGCTGGAGGCCGAAAACATCGAAGCCGTGGTGGACGATCACAGCCGGTGGGAGGCCGAGATCGCCCGCGCCGCCACCATCGCGCAGCTGATCGCGCTGGCCATACTGGGCCTGCTGGCGCTGGCCGCGGCCGCGGTCATCGTATTCGCCACAGGGGCGGGGCTGGCCGCGCGGCGGGACGTGATCGACGCGCTTAAAATCGCCGGCGCCAAGGATTCCTACATCGCCAATCTTTTCATGCGGCGATTCTGGATGATGGGGCTGAAGGCCGGTCTGGCCGGCGCGGTGATCGCTGGATTATGCGCGACGGGCCTCTATTTCGCTGCAATAAATCAGACCTTGTTGGGATCGGCCGCTGCGCCGGACGTGTTTGATGCGCTTATACTGGCCGCCGCCCCGCTGGTCGCGGGGCAGATCGGCGCGGCCACGGCCTGGTTCGCCGTCATGGCGGCCCTGAAGGAGTCGAACTGAGCAAACGATGGCGCTGCGCTTTCTATCCGCGCTCTTTACCGGGCTGACCGCCGCGTTTTTCGCCGGCTATGTCGCCTTTGTCGTCGCCTTGCCCGGAAAGCCGCACCCGGACGCCGAGGCCGCTGACGGGCTGGTCGTTCTGACCGGCGGCGGCGGGGCGCGCATCCGTCAGGGCCTGACCCTTCTGGAGGCCGGGGCGGGCGACCGCCTTCTGATCAGCGGCGTCTATGAGGAAACCACCAGCGAGGATCTGCGCGCCTTCGGCCCCGGCGCCATGACCCGTTTCGATTGTTGCGTGGATATCGACCGCGCGGCGAAAAACACCATCGGAAATGGCGCGGAAACGGCGAACTGGGCGCGCAGTCACGGCTTTCAGACCGTCGGGGTGGTCACCCACCGCTTCCACATGCCGCGCGCCATGATAGAGCTGAAACGCGCCGCGCCGGATATTGAATACCGCCCCTATCCCGTGGGCGGCGTGTTCTCCCGCGGGCCGCGCCAGACCACGCTGGAATACCTGAAATTTCTGGTTATCCTCACCCGGGACTCGGTGACCAGCCCGCCCGGCGAACACAACGCCTGACCGTCGAAAGCTCAGGAACTCCAAGCCTCATGCAAGCGCTTCGCTCCACCCTGTTCGTGGTCTGGATGTACGGCCTGATGGTCGTCATGGGCATTATCCTGACCCCGACCCTGATCGGTCCGCGTTCCTGGGCGCGAGGCGGCTTCACGGTCTGGCGCGGCCTGATCTTCTGGGGGCTGCGGGTTCTGGGCGGCGTGACGTGGGAGCTGCGGGGCGCGGAAAACCTGCCCGAAGGCGGCGCGCTGGTCGCCTGCAAGCACCAGTCGATGTTCGATACGCTGGCGCCGTGGGTGTTCCTGAACGACCCCGCCATCATCCTGAAAAAGGAACTGAAATGGCTGCCCATTTTCGGCTGGTGGGCGCAGAAGCTGCGCAATATCGCCGTGGACCGCTCCGCGGCGTCCAAGGCCCTGCGCGACATGACGCGGCAGGCCCGCGCGCGCGCCGCCGAGGGACGCCAGATTCTGATTTTCCCGGAAGGCACCCGAACCGGCGTGGATGAGCAGGTCGATTACAAGCCGGGCGTCGCCGCCCTTTACAAGGCGATGGACGTCCCCTGCATCCCGGTCGCCCTGAATTCGGGACTGATCTGGGAGTCTTTCGGCAAGCTGAAACAACCGGGCCGTATTATCGTCGAAGTTCTGGAGCCGATTCCGCCGGGTCTGGACCGCAAGGAATTCATGGCGCGGCTGAAAACCGCCATCGACACGAGAACCGCCGCGCTGGTTGAGGAGGGCGTATGAGCATCCGCCGTAGTCTGACCATTCTGGTCATCGCCGCCGCGGCCTTCGCCGCCCTCTATGTGTTCTACTGGATCTATGTCTCCGGACAGATCAAGGAACAGACCCTGGCCTGGGCCGAGGACCGCCGCGCGGAGGGCTACGCCATCGAGATGGGCCGCGTCGACGTCAACGGCTTCCCGGCCGCCTTCGACGTGCAGGTTACGGATTTCGCCATTGGCGCGCCGAATAATGACTGGAGCGCCGCCACGCGCGCGCTGCACGCCCGCCCGGCCTCTGTCTTCGATCTGGAAGTCTGGGACGCGCAGCCGGAGAGTGAAGTGCGCGCCGTCATCGGCTCCGACGAAGGCCCGCTTGAGCTCAGCCTCGAAGGCGCGCGCCTTCTGCTTCAGTCCGTGGACGGCGAAGTGGTGCGGACGGAGGCTTATCTGGACTCCGCCGAGCTGACCTCCGACCAATCATATCCCGTGATCGACGCGCTGGGCCGCCGGATCGAGGACGTGGAAATCTTCCTCAGCGCCGAAGACCCGGACGCGGGCGAAGTGATTATCGACAGCGCACAGATGAGCTGGGGCGCGCTTGATGTCAGCGCCGCCGGCGTTCTGGGCGTCGATCCCGCAGGCTTCCTTGCCGGGACCGGCCAGCTGGGCCTGTCCGACCCGGAGCGTTTTCTGGACGCCCTGCAGCAGGCGGGAATCCTGGATAACCGCGCCCGGCAATTCGCCCAGATCGCGGTCGCCATCGCGCCCCGGAACGAGGAGGACCGCGTGGTCCTGCCCGTCTCCTTCAATGGCGGGAAGGCCTATATCGGACCGGCCCCGGTGGGCGCCGCCCCGCGGATTCACGCGCCCGAAACGAACTCCTGAAGCGCGGCGGCAAGGCGGCGGTTCTCGTCTTCCGTCCCCACCGTCATGCGCAAGGCGTCGCCCAGCCCGTAGGGCTGTAGCGGACGCACGATCAGGCCGCGGCTTTTGAGGAAGCTGTCCGCGGCCTCGGCGGTCTTCGCGCCCTCGGCGTCGAAATGCACCAGAACGAAATTGCCGAAGCCCGGCGTCACGTTCAGGCCAAGACCCGAAATCTCGTGCTCCAACCAGGGACGCCATTGTTCATTGTGCGCGACCGAGCGGTCCTCGAACTCCAGATCATGCACCGCCGCCGCGCCGGCGGCCTGCGCCGGAACGCTGACATTGAACGGTCCGCGCACGCGGTTCAGCGCGCCGATCACATCCGCCGGGCCATAGGCCCACCCCAGCCGCAGCGCCGCCAGCCCGTAGATTTTAGAGAAGGTGCGCGTGACCAGCACGTTCGGAAATTCCGAGGCCATCGGCAGCGCGGTTTCGAAATCGTCCCGCCGCATATATTCGGCATAGGCCTCATCAACCACCAGCAGCACGTCCTCCCGCAGCCCGGCATGCAGGCGGCGGATTTCGCTGGCCGGCAGATAGGTGCCGGTCGGGTTGTTCGGATTGGCGACGAAAACCACGCGCGTCTTGTCCGTCACCGTATCCAGCAGCGCATCGACATTGGCGGTGTAGTCCGTCTCCGGCGCGATCTGGATATCTGCAAGGCTCTGCTTGGCGACCAGCCCATAGACCAGGAAACCGTATTCGGAGCGCAAAATCGCCTCGCCCGGATTCAGATAGGCCTTGCCGACCATCTGCAGGATTTCGTCCGATCCCGCGCCGCAAACCAGACGCTCGGCGTCCAGCTCATAGCGCGCGGCGATCGATTCCCGCAGCTTCACCCACGCCCCGTCCGGGTAGAGATGAAGCGAATCCGCGCAGGCCTTGTAAGCCTCTATGGCTTTCGGGCTGGCGCCCAGCGGGTTCTCGTTGGAGGACAGCTTGGCGGGTTTTTCGATCCCCGGCGCCTCGGACGAACCGGGCTTGTAGGGGCGAATATCCATGATCCCTTTGCGGGGCGTGGGTCCGCTCATCGCATGATCCTCTTCATTATGGGCAGGCAAGACAGTTCGAAGGCGGACATAACGCCGCCCTTGCGCAGCGGCAAGCGCTCAGGCGCGCGCCGGCGCCGTGGCGAAGGCCGGGGCGCTGCCGCGCGGCGGAATGGCGACGCGCTTGCGCGCCTCCACCAGGATCACGCCGCCCAGCCCCGGCCACAGCATGTCGCCGATGATTTCCCAGCCCGGCGCGGACCGGGCGATCACGCCCCAGCCGCGCGGCGGCGCATAGAGCGCCCGCGACCAGGCCATCGGCTCCAGCCCGCAATCGCGCAACAGGCGCGACAGCTGGATGCGCGTGAACGGACGGCCGTGACCGAACGGGCTGGCGTCGGACAGAGACCAGAGGCTGACCCGGCTTGGCGCGATCAGGATGACCCGCCCCTCCCCGGCCGAGATACGCCAGACCTCGGTCAGCATGGCGCGCAGGGCGTCGCTTTCCTCCAGCCCGTGCGCCACGATTACCCGGTCAAACGCATTGTCGCGAAAGGGCAGCGCGGTTTCCTCGACCAGCGCGCTGGCGCAGCGCCCGTCTTCGGGCCACGCCTCCCCGCCCTGTGGGCCGGGCATGGCCGCCACGATGCGGCGCGCGGAACTGAGATACGGCGTCAGATAAGGCGCGGCATAGCCCAGACCCGCCATGTCCAGCCCGCGGGCGTCCGGCCACAGGGCATGAATGCGGCGGGCGATCATCTCATGCGCCATCCCGCCCAGCGGGCTGTCGTAAAATCGCTTCAGGTCCACGACATCAAGCCGCATCGAACATGCCTTCTAACTTCTTCCCCCCGATACTAGGTTGAGACTCAGCGAACGTGAATGAACGGAGTTCATATGTTGCAGGTCCGGATGTTTCCCTGCCTCAACGACAATTACGGATTTCTGGCGCATGACCCGCATACCGGGGAAACGGCCTGCATCGACACGCCCGATCCCGATGAAATCCTGCGTCAGGCGGAAGCGGCCGGCTGGCGCATCAGCCAGATCTGGAACACCCACCATCACTGGGATCATGCCGGCGGCAACGCGGCGCTGAAGAAAGCCACCGGCGCCTTCGTGGTCGCCCCGGGCGGCGAACGCGGCAACATAGACGGCGTGGACCGCGCCGTGGAGGGCGGCGAGCGCGTGCGGCTGGGCGAGTTCGAGGCCGACGTGATCGCAACCCCCGGCCATACGCTGGGCCATATCATCTATCATTTCCCGGCGGAGAAGGTCGCTTTTGTCGGAGACACCATTTTCGCGCTCGGCTGCGGCCGCCTGTTCGAGGGCACGCCCGAACAGATGTGGGACTCCCTGAAGGCGATCCGGGCCCTGCCGAAAGACACGCAGCTCTACTGCGCTCACGAATACACCCAGGCCAATGCCCGCTTCGCCCTGACGGTGGAGACGGACAACGACGCCTTGAAAGCCTATGCCGGCGACGTCGACCGCAAGCGGAAGAAGGGCGAGCCGACAGTCCCCACCACGGTCGGGGCCGAGCTTGAGGCCAATCCCTTCCTGCGCGCCGACAAGGCCCCGCTCAAGAAAGCCGTCGGCCTGCCCAACGCCGCGCCGGAAATGGTCTTCGCCGAAGTGCGCGCGCGGAAGGACCGGTTCTGATGGCGCGCGACATTCCACCCGCCCCGCCGAAAGACCTGACGCCGGAACAGGCCGAAGCCTATTGTCAGGGCAGCCTGCCCGGCCTTGTCGGCCTGACATGGATCTCCACCAAGGCCGATCACATCGAATCCCGGCTGGCGCTGCGGCCGGAGCTGATGGCCCCGAACGGTTATCTGCACGCCGCCTCGGTCATCGCGGCGGCGGACACCACGGCCGCGCTGGCCTGCATCCTGAACCTGCCGGAAGGCGCGTTGAATTTCACGACAATCGAACTGAAGTCCAACTTCACGGGCACGGCGAATAGCGGTCATGTCAGCGCCCTCGCCAGCCCGGTTCATCTGGGCCGCGCCTCGCAAGTCTGGGATTCGGTCGTCACCCATGAAGAAAGCGGCAAGGCCATCGCGCATTTCCGCTGCACCCAGATGATCCTCTACCCGCAAGCGTAAGAGCGTTCCATGAAAGCCGAAGACATCATCGCGATGCTGGACCTCGCCCCGCATCCGGAAGGCGGATTTTTCCGCGAGACCTGGCGCGACGAAACCGGCGAGGGCCGCGCCGCCTCCACCGCTATCTATTTCCTGCTGACCGAAGGCAATCGCAGCCACTGGCACCGCGTCGACGCGTCCGAGACATGGCATTATTACGCCGGCGCGCCGCTGATCCTGCGCATTCACGACGATAACGGACCGCAGGAAATCCGCCTCGGCGCGGACCTTGCCGCCGGCGAGCGCCCGCAAGGCGTCGTCCCGCCCCATGCCTGGCAAAGCGCGGAGACCACCGGCGACTGGACGCTGGTCGGCTGCACCGTCGCCCCCGGCTTCGAATTCGACCATTTCGAACTCGCCCCCGAGGGCTGGGAGCCTGGACCCTGATTTTCAAAACACCGATCGGAGTGGATTTTTTCCGCGCGTCAGGAGGCGGCGGCGACGCGTAGTTTCCTACGCGAGGCGCCGCCGACGCAGCGTGCGGGGAAAAGACGCCCGATCAGATTAGTACATGTGCTGGCCGCCATTGATGGACAGAGTCGACCCGGTCACGAAACCGGCTTCGTCCTCCACCAGGAACAGCACGCCGCGCGCGATCTCGCTGGCGCCGCCGAGGCGGCCCACCGGGATGCGGGCGACAATTTTCTCCAGCACTTCCGGCGGCACGGCGGCGACCATGTCCGTGTCAATATAGCCCGGCGCCACCGCGTTCACGGTGATCCCGGCGCGCGCGCCTTCCTGCGCCAGCGCCTTGGTGAAGCCGTGGATGCCGGACTTGGCGGCGGCGTAGTTCACCTGACCGTACTGCCCGGCCTGACCGTTGATGGAGCCGACATTGACGATGCGGCCAAAGCCGCGGTCCAGCATGGTCGGCCACACCGCCTTGGACATGTTGAACACCCCGCCCAGATTGGTGTCGATCACCTCGTCCCATTGCTGGCGGGTCTGTTTCTTCATCGTGGAGTCGCGCGTGATGCCGGCGTTATTGACCAGCACCTCCACCGGGCCGAGCGCGCTCTCGACCTGTTTCACGCCGTCCTGGCAGGCCGGGAAATCCGCGACATCCCATTTGAACGCGGCGATTCCGGTCTCATCGGTAAATTTCCGGGCGCGGTCATCATTGCCGGCATAAGTCGCCGCGACCCTGAATCCCTTTTCCTTGAGCGCGAGTGAAATGGCGGCGCCGATGCCGCGTGTTCCGCCTGTCACGATCGCAGTCCGGTCCATAAATTCCTCCCTGTCCGGTATTTTGTCGTTATCGTTTATCTACACTAAATCCGGTCTGAGCGCCGGTTTAAAGCCTTGAAATGAAATCTGCTTGACGCGCACTGCTCTTGCGGGGAAAGACGCTTTGGTCCTAAGTCGGACCTACAAAAAACCTATAACATTATTGAGGGAGCGCGATCTTGGCGAAAAAGAAACTCGATCCGGACGAACCAGTCGTCATCAAGAAATACGCGAACCGCCGCCTGTATGACACATCGTCCAGCGCCTATGTGACGCTTGATGACTTGAGCGCGATGGTCCGTGACGGCGTGGAGTTCGTGGTCGTCGACGCCAAGTCGGGCGATGACATCACCCGCAACGTGCTCAACCAGATCATCTTCGAGCAGGAAAGCCACGGCGAGAACCTGCTGCCCATCACCTTCCTGCGACAGCTGATCCGCTTCTATGGCGACCAGATGCAGGCGGTGCTGCCCTCCTATCTGGAAATGTCGATGGAGAGCTTCGCCCGCCAGCAGGAGCAGATGCAGGAGCATATGGGCGGAAATATGGGCTCTGCGAACGCCTACCGGATGTTCGAGGAAATGACCCGCCAGAACATGGCGATGTTCCAGAACGCCCTGCGCATGTTCAACCCGTCCGCGGACGCGGGGGCCGAACCCTCCGCCCCGGCCGGCGGCGGAAAGCGCGATGAGGACCTCTCCTCCATCCGCGACGAGATGGAAGCCCTGCGCAAGCGCCTGGACGAGATGTCCAAAGGCTAGATGCGCCTTTTCGTCCCGGTTTGATACGCAAACCGGGACAATTTGCTGAAAATCGTAGTTAACAGCGTCTAAACGGGACGCAGTTCCCGCCATGGTCTGGCCCAAAGCTTGCGCCATGTCCGCTGTAATGACTCGGATCAGCAGCATATCAAGAGCGCTCGTGCTGGCGGACAAACGTTCCGTCCCGGCCCGCATCGAAGCGCCGAAGAAACCGGCGCCGAAAGCCGCCGCGCCGCGCCGCGCGCCGGCCCCGCTGGCCCTGGTCCCCAGCGTAGAGGGTCAGACCGCCGCCGCCGGAATCGAGATCCAGCTGACGCGCGGTCCGCAGCGCCGCGGCCTGAAGGCCGACGCCAATGAACGCGCCCGCTACGCCCGCGCCTACCGTCCCGCGCCGGACCTGACCGGCCGCCTCTACAAGGTCAGCGCGTGAGCCGTCTCGTCCGCAAGGCGGAGGCGCTCAACGCCGAACGCGCGGCCGGTTTCATGGCCGCGCTCTCGGTCTTCTATTTCCTTGGCTGAGTAGCGCCGTCCGGCTAACCGCCGCCGACCGCGAAGTCCCGCCGCGCCGTGACAATCGAAATCACGAAGCCCGCCACCACGTCCAGCAACGTCATGAGCGTCAGCAGGAAGAAGGCGGATGTCGCGAACACGTCGAACAGCAGGAATTGAACCACGCACGCGATGAACACGATCATCGACACGCCGTGATTGATGATCGCGCCCTTGCCGATCCCGGTGGAGCGTATGATCTCCACGAACAGCAGGATCAGGCTGAGCACGATGAAAAGATCGCCCCAGCTGACGGCCCAGACCGCGTCGCTCGGCATCGGGATCTGCATCGCCGGGGCCACCAGGCGCGCCTGGACCCCCTCCACCGATGACAGCATTTTTCCGCCGAAGGCGAGGAAATTATAGACGATCAACGGGATCACCAGCAGGGGAACCGCGTCGAACCAGCTTCCGCCCTTGGCGGCCGCATTATTTGAAGGAACCATAACCATAACCCCACATTAACCATTGCGGCGGTCGGGGTGAACCTCTTTCGCGTCTCCGGGGTTTCGATTTCGCGCAATAAGCCATGAAACCCCCAGAAGGTCCCACGCGCCCGCCACGGCGCGCCCGAAATTCGTGTATTTCGACCGCCCCGCCTCGCGCGCCCGGTGCCCCACATCGACAAACGCCACGCCGAACCCTTCCCGCTTCATCAGGGCGGGCATGTAGCGGTGCATATGATCGAAATACGGCAGGCGCATGAAGGCGTCGCGCCGCATCGCCCGGATGCCCGATCCCGAATCCGCGGCGTCATCGCGCAGAACCCGCCGCCGGATGGCGTTCGCCCATTGCGAGGCAATGCGTTTGCCCGCGCTGTCCTGCCGTTTCTTGCGGCGGCCGGAGACCAGCCCCAGCGCTGGATTGGCATTCAAATGGTCGATCATGGCGGGAAGGTCCACCGGATCGTTCTGGCCATCCCCGTCCAGCGTGCAGATCACCCGGCCATGCGCAGCCAGCGCGCCCGTGCGCGTGGCGCGGCTCTGCCCGGCATTGGTTTCATGGCCGATCACGCGCAGCGCCGGAAGGTCGGCCATGACGCCCGCCAGTTCCTCGCGCGTCGAATCCCTGCTGGCGTCATCGACAAAAATGATCTCGTAACGCCGCCCGTCCAGAACGCCGGCGATCTCCCGCGCCAGCGCGCCGCAATTGCCCGCTTCGTTATAGACCGGGACGACAACGCTGATTTCTGGCTGGGTTTCGTTCATGATGTCCTGACGCATGACCGCCGCTTGAGGCTTCATCGCTTTTTGCACGGGCGGCGCGGCTGCGAAAGAGGCGCGCGCCCTCTTCGCCTTTTGCCGCTGGCCCGTTAAACAGCGGACAGTGATGACGCCAACCGCCGCCCCTTCCGCCCCGCACGCGCCCCTGACCTTCAACCCGGCCGGGCGAAACGCGGCGCTGATCATCCTTGTTCTTGCGCTGCTGGCGGGCATCGCCGGGCTCTTCACCATGCCGCCGCTGGACCGCGACGAGTCGCGCTATGCCCAGGCCAGCGCGCAGATGCTGGAAACCGGCAATTTCATCGAGATTCGCTTTCAGGACGCCCCGCGCCACAAGAAGCCCGCGGGCATCCACTGGCTGCAGGCCGCCTCGGTCGCGGTCTTCTCCAGCGAGGAGGCGCGCCAGATCTGGGCCTATCGCATCCCGTCCCTGTTCGGGGCCATGCTCGCCGCGCTGGCGGCCTGGATGGCGGGGCTGCGCCTGATCGATCCGCGCGCCGCATTCATCGGCGCGGCCTGTTTCGCCGTCTGCATCCTTCTGGGCGTGGAAGCCGCCATCGCCAAGACGGACGCGGTGCTGGTCGCCTTCACGACGCTTTCCATGCTGGCGCTGGCGCACCTGAAATTCGGCGGCGGCGGACGATGGACGGCCATCGGTTTCTGGGCCGCCTTCGCGGCGGGCATCATGATCAAGGGCCCGGTCACGCCGCTGGTCGTCATCCCCGCCCTGCTGGCCTTGTTCCTGTGGGAGCGCAAAGCCGCATGGGCGAAACCGCTGGCCTGGTGGCCGGGGCCGTTGCTGGCCGTCGCCATCGCCCTGCCCTGGTATGTCGCCATCGAAATGGCCACCGGGTTCGAGTTCATAAAACAGGCCGTTGGCGAAGACCTTCAACCCAAGGTCATTGGCGGCGTGGAAAGCCATGGCGCGCCGCCGGGCTATCACACCGCCTTCGCCATTCTGCAGCTCTGGCCGGCCACACTGTTCCTGATTCCGGGCTTCATCCCGGCGTGGCGCGCCCTTCGCGCGCGTCGCGACGATGCGGACTGGGCCGGGGTGCGCTTCCTGCTGGCCTGGGCGATCCCGGCCTTCCTGATCTATGAGCTGACGCCCACCAAGCTCAGCCATTACACGATGCCGGTCTATCCGGCCTTCGCCCTGCTGGCCGGGCTGGGGGCGCTCGAGCTCTGGAAACGCGCCGCCCCGCTCTGGAGCCGCATCGTCTCCAATATCCTGTTCGGATTCGCTGGCCTGACCGGCGCCGCGCTGATGGTCTATCTGGCCATGACTTATGGCGACGGCGCGACGCAACTGACCGCGTGGATCGCCGGCGGCGTCATTGTCGCGCTCTCCGCCGCGGCCATCTTCACGCCCACAGGCTGGGCGCGAATCGTGCTGGCCCTGCTGGCCGCGCTCAGCTGGCACTGGTCCGCGCGCGCCCTTGTCGCCCCCGCGCTTGACCCGCTCTTCACCGCCCGCGACTTCACCGGCGTTTTCGCCCCGGACGAGCGCCCCATCGGCAGCTACGCCTTCACCGAACCCAGCCTCGTATTCCTGCTGGATGGCGGCATCGCCATTGAGCCGCGCAGCCAGATCATGCAACGCGCCGCCAACGGCGGGCTGAGCGCCTTCATCATCCCGCGCGCCGACTGGGACGCGCTCCGCGCCGCGCTTGCGGACCGCGCCTCCTGCGCACACATCATAAAAGAGGCGGACGGCCTGAATTACTCCAACGGGGACGAACTGGACCTGCTGGCCGTGCGCGTGAATTGCGAGGAGGCGACGCCATGACGCGCCGTGTCGAAATTGTCGAAGTCGGCCTGCGGGACGGGCTGCAGAATGAAAAGACCCTGCTGCCGACCGACGTGAAGATGGAATTCATCGACCGGCTTCTGGACGCGGGCTGCAAACGCATGGAAGTTGCCAGTTTCGTAAACCCGAAACTCGTGCCCGCCATGGCGGATTCGGACGACATCATGGGCCGCGTCCCGCGCGACCGCGGGGCCAGCTGGATCGGCCTCGCGCTCAATGAGCGCGGCCTGCGCCGCGCCATCGACATGAAGTGCGACGAGATCAATTACGTCATGGTCGCCAGCGAAGGCTTCGGCGTGAAGAACCAGGGCGCGACGCCCGAAGAATCCGCCGCCCTGTTCGAGCGCATCGCTCCGCTGGGGATCGAAGCCGGCATCCCTCTTTCGGCGACCATCTCCGTCGCCTTCGGCGATCCGTTTGACGGCGAGGTCGACCAGAGCGCGGTCATAGACCTGGCCGAACGCGCCGCGAAGGCGGGCGCCGTGGAGCTGGCCTTCGGCGACACGATCGGCGTTGCCGATCCGTGGTCCGTGCAGCGCCTCATTGCCGGGCTGCGTGAACGCCTGGGCGATAACGGCCCGCGCCTGCGCATGCATTTTCACGACACGCGCAACACCGCCCAGGCCAATATCTTCGCGGCCATCGAGGCGGGCGTGGACGTCATCGACGCCTCCTGCGGCGGCCTTGGCGGTTGCCCCTTTGCGCCGAACGCGACCGGGAACGTGGCGACCGAGGATGTCGTCTACATGCTGGATCGCGCCGGAATCGAGACCGGGCTCGACCTCGACAAGCTTATCGAGACCACGCACTGGGTCGAAAAACATATCGGCCGCATGCCCCCCGCCCTGCTCGCCAAGGCCGGCGGTTTTCCGAAAAGCGCCTAGTCCAGCCCGGCCAGTGAACGGACCACGTTGCGCGCCGAATAGGCGGTGGCCCGGCCCATCAGGGCCAGCACGATAAACGGCGCGGCCGCGACCGCCTTCACCTTGCCCATCGGGGTGCGCGCGAATTTCCAGAAATAATGCACAAAGCCCTGCGACTTCGCCCATTCCACCGTCATCAGCGGCGCGCGGGAGGTGGAGCCGTAATGCATTACCCGCGCTTCCGGATGGAACACCACCACGCCGCCCGCCTCGGCCACGCGGCGGCAGAGATCAATATCCTCGACATGCAGGAAATAGCTTTCGTCGAACCCGCCAAGCGAAAGGAAATCCTTGCGCGGAAGGGCCATTGCCGCGCCGGACACCACCGGCGTCGGGCACGGCCCGTCCGGCAATGGCTCCCGCTCGCGGTGGATATTGCGGAACTCGGGGTGAAGCGGCTCCAGCTTGTACAGGCCGGAATAGCCGATAAAGGCCGAAAGCGGGGTCAGCATGCCGCGCCGCGCCCCGCGCTGTTCCGTGCCGTCCGTGTTCAACAGGCGCGCCCCGACCAGCCAGGGATGACGCCCGCGCGCCGCGCCGGCCTCGGCCATCAGCATGGCCGCGCCCGGCTCGATCAGCGCATCGGGGTTCAGGAACAGGACCACGTCGCCGCTGGCCGCCCGCGCGCCCAGATTGCAGGCCCGCGCAAAGCCGACATTCCCCTGCCCGGCCAGCAGGCGCACATTCTCGCGCGCCTCGTCCAGCGCCTCCAGACGCTGGCGGACATCCTTGGGATTGCCGTTGTCCAGGATCACCAGCTCGTCGATATCGCCGGCCTTCAGGGCCGCATCGATGGCCTCGAACAGCGCCGGGCCGGTATGCCAGCTGACCATGATGGCGCTGATGGTCGGGCGCTCCCCGCCGCTCATGCCCTGCCCCTCCCGATCAGGATACAGGCGGAGGCGGCCAGAAAAGCCGTCGCCCACCACCATTCCTGCCAGACGCCATAGCTGACGAAGGAGAGCACGGCCATCGCCGCCAGCGCGGAGGCCGCGGCGGCGCTGGTGGCGCTGGTCCATGCCGCCTCCGACCATCTGGACATGCCCCGCGCGCAAGCGGCCGCCGCGCCCAGCAGCGCCCCGACCATGCCCAGCTCCAGCCAGAGCTGCAGCGCGGCGGAATGGGGGTGGAGCGGCATGCGCTCCAGATCGAATCCGCGCATGGCGACAATTTGATCAAAGGTGCGGGAGGCATCCATCCCCCACCCCTGGAACGGCCGCTGGACGATCAACTCCCGCGCATAGGTCCAGGTTTCCCACCGCCATTCCCATGAAAACGCCATATCGGCGCGCATTTCAGGCGATAGCGGGCCAGCCGCGGTAATGACCATCGGCGCAAACACGATCCACAACGCCGCGGCCAGCGCCGCGCCGAACAGCGCCGAACGCGGCCGCCAGCAGGCCAGCGCAAAAGCCCCCGCCGCGGCGACCAGCGCGACCGCGTTGGCGATCATGTCGAAGGACAGCGCAATGGAGACCGCCGCCGCGCCCAGCGCCAGCGCCACCCATCTGCCGTGCCGGAAATGCGCCAGCGCCATGGCCGCGGCCGGTCCGGCCAGCACCACAAAGACAGAGGCCCCGCGTCCGACATTGCGGAACAGGGCCGGATTATCCAGGCTGAGCTGCTTGATGGAGCGTGTGAACCACGCCCCCGTCGCGGCCTCCACAACCAGCATGACGGCCAGCGCCGCGACCCCCGCCGCGAAGGCGGCGCGCGGCCAGGTCCGCTGGTCTTCCGGCATCCGCATACAGGCCAGCGCGAACGCGCCATAGAGCAGCACCCCGGCCCAGACCAGAGAAACCTGTTCGGCGTCGCTGGGCGACCAGAGCTGCGCCACGCCCAGCCAGACCAGGAAAAGCAGCGCAATGCCGATGGCCGCGCCCGGACGGATCGCCCGCCGCCAGCCATCGGGACCGGGAAAGGCAATGATCCCGCCCAGCGCCAGCAATGGTGACAGCGCCAGTCCGCCCCCTGTCGCCAGAAGCGGCGTCAGCAGGAAAACCAGCAGCATCGCGCCGATGGCGCGCGCGCTATGGGCGCGATGGATCAGGCTGGACGGCAAGAGCGGGCTTTCTTCAGCTTGTCTTGAGGTCGGGCGGCAAGGCTTCTCCGGAAAGACGCGTCACCGCATCATCAAGAGAGATGACTTCCTGCTTTTTCCCGCCTTCGCCAAAGGCGCGCAAGGCCACGTTTTTCTCGTCCGCCTCGCGATTGCCCACCACGGCGATGTAGGGAACCTTCGCATTCGAGTGTTCGCGGACCTTGTAGTTGATCTTCTCGTTCCGCAGGTCCGTCTCCACGCGCAGCCCGGCCTTGCGCAGCGTATCCGCCGCCTCGCGGGCGTAATCGGCCGCATCTTCGGTGATCGTGGCGACCACGATCTGCGTCGGCGCCAGCCACATCGGGAAGGCCCCGGCATAGTTCTCGATCAGGATGCCGAGGAATCGCTCGAACGAACCCAGAATCGCGCGGTGCAGCATGACCGGACGGTGCTTCTCGCCATCCTCGCCGATATAGGTCGCGTCCAGACGCTCGGGCAGGTTGAAGTCGGCCTGGATCGTGCCGACCTGCCATTCCCGGCCGATGGCGTCGCGCAGCACGAAGTCCAGCTTCGGGCCGTAGAACGCCCCGTCGCCCGGCTCGTACAGGACGTCCAGCCCCGTGGCGTCGGCCGCCGTTTTCAGCGCCTTCTCGGCCTTGTCCCAGATCTCGTCGCCGCCAACGCGCACTTCCGGACGGTCGGCGTAACGCACCTTCACGTCATCGAAGCCCAGATCCGTATAGACCCGCTGAAGCAGCGAGCAGAACTTCTTCACCTCGTCGGTGATCTGGTCCTCGCGGCAGAAGATATGCGCATCGTCCTGCACGAAGCCGCGCACCCGCATCAGGCCGTGCAGCGCGCCGGACGGCTCATAGCGGTGGCAGGAGCCGAACTCGGCCAGCCGCAAGGGCAGGTCGCGATAGGATTTCTGCCCCTGGTTGAACACCTGCACATGGCACGGGCAGTTCATGGGCTTCACCGCCAGCACCTTGTCCTCTTCCTCGATGGAGGAAATAAACATGTTCTCGCGATACTTGCCCCAGTGGCCGGATTCTTCCCAGAATTTCCGGTCCATCAGCTGCGGCGTGCGGATTTCCTTGTAGCCGCCCTCATCCTGCCGGCGGCGCATATAGTCCTGCAGGGCGCGGTACAGCGTCCAGCCATTGGGGTGCCAGAAGACCTGGCCCTGCGCCTCTTCCTGCATGTGGAAGAGGTTCATTTCCTTGCCCAGCTTGCGGTGGTCGCGCTTCTCCGCTTCCTCGATCCGGTTGAGATGGGCTTTCAGCGCCTTCTCGTCGGCCCAGGCCGTGCCGTACATGCGTTGCAGCATGGCGTTGCGGTGATCGCCGCGCCAATAGGCCCCGGCCAGCTTCATCAGCTTGAACGCCTTGGGCAGCTTGCCCGTGGAGGGCAGGTGCGGCCCGCGGCAGAGGTCCAGCCACTCGCCCTGACGATAGATCGAAATCACCTCGTTCTCGGGCAGGTCGGCGATCAGCTCGGCCTTGTACGCCTCGCCGATGGACTTGAAATATTTGATCGCCTCGTCGCGGTCCCAGACCTCGCGGACAATATCCTCGTCGCGGTCGACGATCTCGGCCATCTTGGCCTCGATCTTCTCGAAATCCTCCGTGGAAAACGGCTCCTCGCGCGCGAAGTCGTAATAGAAGCCGTCCTCGATCACCGGCCCGATCGTGACCTGCGTGCCGGGGAACAGCTCCTGCACCGCCTCGGCCAGCACGTGCGCGGCGTCATGGCGGATCAGCTCCAGCCCCTCGGGATCGCGCGCCGTGATGATGCGGATTTCGGAATCGGCCTCCACCGGGCGCTTCAGGTCGCGCAGTTCGCCATCGACCTCCACGGCCAGCGCCTTCTTGGCCAGCGACTTGGAAATATCCTCGGCGATGTCAAAGCCCGTCACCCCGTCGGGATAGGACCGGCTGGCGCCATCGGGAAATCTGATCTCGGGCATGTCTTACTCGTCTTCCGTCTTTGCCTGACCGTTCCGCGCCTCGATCAGCGCGCGAACCTTGTCCAGCGGTATCGCTTCAATGTGCCGGGCCTCGCGCGCGGCGGAATCGTAACCCGTCACGCTCTCGGCCATGAAAAGGGAATTCAGGATCGCTTCCTCGGTCGCCTCGATCACCGCCTGGAACAGCGGCGAAACCCTGTCATTGCCCAGCTTGGCGTAGGATTCCACCCCTTGCCGCCGCGCCGGCGTGCGGCGAACCGGCTCGGCGGTCGAAAAGGCGATCACGTAATCGCCTGATCCGTTGGTCATGGACGCGCCGGTGCGCGCCAGACCGGCCAGCGCGCGATGCGCCAGGCGCTCCAGATTGCGGTCGTCCAGCGGCGCATCCGTGGCGACCACGATCATGATCGATCCGTCCGCCCGGTCGCTGTCCAGCTGCTCCTTCAGATAATACTGGCCCAGCGCCTCGCCCGCCTTCACGCCATCGATGCTCAGCACGCCGCCGAAATTGGATTGAACCAGAACGCCGACCGTGTAGCCGCCCAGCGATGCGGGCAGCGCGCGGGAGCTGGTGCCGATCCCGCCCTTCCAGCCGAACGCCACCGTGCCGGTCCCGGCCCCGACAGCGCCTTCCGCCACCGGTCCCGCCGCGGCGGTCTCTATGGCTTCCCGTACATGGTCCGGCGTCACGGCGCGGGCGCGAATATCGTTCAGGCGGGAATCGTTCGTCTCGCCCACCACGGCGTTGACCGACACGATTCCCTCATGACCTTCCTGGTCCAGCGTCCAGCCGATGACGCCCTCGGCGCCGGCTGGAACGGAAAGCGTGTTGGTCAGAATGACCGGCGTCTCGATCTCCCCCAGCTCGCGGATCTGCGTTACGCCCATCAGCTTGCCGAAGCCGTTGCCCACCGCCACAGCGGCGGGAACCTTGTCCATATAGAGATCGCCGCCGTGCGGCAGCACCGCCGTCACGCCCGTGCGGATCGTTTCGCCCTCGGTCAGCGTCACATGACCGACGCGCACGCCCTCCACATCGGTGATCGCATTCAGCAGGCCCGTCGGCAGCACGCCCGGCGCCGCGCCCAGGTCGCGGGCGCGTGCCCGCTCGCCATCCTGAGCCATCGCCGCGCCGACAAGGCCTACAGCGGCCGCCGCGGCAAGAATGATCCGGCCAGCGTAGCTCATGCTGCGTCTCCTTTGCCGCCGGGCACCGGGTCCCAGCCATGCGTCCCGCCCGGACGGCAGCGCGCCACGCGGCGCAGGCCCAGCCAGCCGCCGCGCAGGAAACCGTGGCGGCGCACCGCCTCCGCGGCGTATTCCGAACAGGTGGGTTCATGCCGGCAGCGCACGCCCAGCGCCATGAAGGCGGGCGACAGCGTCAGCTTGTAAATCTTGAGAAGCGCCGCAACGGCGCGATTTCTGAAGGACATGATGATGCTTCGGTCCTGTGGCTCACGCACGTTCTAGCTGGGTGCGAACACCGCCCGTGCGGCGGCTTTTCGCAATGGCGGGCCGTGGCGTCTAACCCGCCGGTTCCGGACGCCGGCCTCCGACCCGCCATACAGGCGGGCGGCCAACGCCCTAGCTAGTCGATGTCGTGCGCCGAATGCTCATCATCACGGGAAAATAGGGCCTGTTTCGCGGGGTGAAAAGCCTCCCCGCTGAATGTGGCCTCTAGGCCGCTTCCACGCGCGCGCTTTCCACGGCCTCGGCCGCGGCGTTGAACGCCAGCATGGTCGAGTCCTGACGCGCCGGATATTCGGCGACCGCCTGAAGCAGCGCCAGGTCCGCAAACCGGCCTTCCGGCGGCGCGCCGCCGTCCTTCAGCATGGCTTTCAGCGCATCGCGCGCGCCGACAATCTCATCCGGCGTGGCGCCGATAATATTGCCGGTCAGGATCGCCGCGGCGGCCTGGCCCAGCGCGCAGGCCTGCAGGCGCAGGGCGCAATCGCTCACCGCGCCGCCTTCAAACGCCAGGTCGATCTCCAGCCATGATCCGCACAGCTTCGACGTCTTGCGCGTCGTCACGTCGGGCGCATCCAGCTCGCCGACGCGCGGAATATTGCCCGCCAGCGCGATTACCTTGTCGTTATAGAGGTCGTCAGTCATGGCCGTATAATAACGCAAAACAGAATTGCGTTCCACTCCTCACAAACGTCAATTCATTCCGCCATTGCCGCAAAAACGAAACGAATTTACGCCTCACGCCGCCAGATCGTGCCATCCGCGCCATCCTCCAGAACCACGCCCTGATCGGCCAGCGCGTCGCGAATCCGGTCGGCCTCGGCAAAATCACGGTTCGCGCGCGCCTGTTTGCGCGCCTCGATCTGCGTCTCGATTTCTTCGGCGCTCAGCCCCTCGCCGGCATCGTCGGCGCCCTTGAACCAGTCCTCCGGCGCGCTTTGCAGCACACCCAGCTGGTCGCCGGCGTCGATCAGCCGCGCCTTCGCCTCGGCCTTGTCCGCGTCAATCCGGGCCTTGTTCGCGGCATTGATCAGCCGCGCCACTTCCGCAAACGCCTTGGGCGTATTCAGATCGTCTTCCAGCGCCGCGGTCACGCCTTCCGCGGTGACGCCCGCCGCCGGCTCGACGCCCTCCAGCTTGCGCAGCGCCTGATAGGCGCGGTCCACGGACGACCGGCTCTGCTCCAGCAGGTCGCGGGTCCAGTCCAGCGGCTGGCGGTAATGCGCCGACAGCAACGCCCAGCGCATTACCTCGCCCGGCCACTCATCCAGCAGATCGCTGACCAGCATCACATTGCCCAGCGATTTGGACATCTTTTCGGATTCGATGTTCAGGAAGCCGTTATGCATCCAGTAGCGCGCCAGCGGCGATCCGCCGTGCGCGCAGGCGCTCTGGGCCAGCTCGTTCTCATGGTGCGGGAAGACCAGGTCC
Organism: Euryhalocaulis sp.; assembly: GCF_013911995.1. NCBI lineage: Bacteria > Pseudomonadati > Pseudomonadota > Alphaproteobacteria > Maricaulales > Maricaulaceae > Euryhalocaulis > Euryhalocaulis sp. The sequence continues at coordinate 13,088 of NZ_JACESD010000008.1, read as the reverse complement.
GCGCCGCCGCCGTGAATATCGATCGTCTCGCCCAGATTGGCCTCGATCATGGCGGAGCATTCCAGATGCCAGCCCGGGCGGCCATCGCCCCACTGGCTGGACCAGGACGGCTCGCCCTCCTTCGCCGGCTTCCACAGCACGAAATCGGCCGGGTCGCGCTTATAGGGCGCAACCTCCACCCGCGCGCCGGCCACCATGGCGTCGCGGTCGCGGCGGGACAGTTTGCCGTATGCCTCATACTTGTTGATGTCGAACAGCACGTGCTTCTTCGACTCATAGGCGAACCCGCTCTTTTTGAGCTGGCGGATCATGCCGATCATTTCCGGCATATGGCCGGTCGCGGTCGGCTCCATGGTCGGGTCGATCACGTTCAGGGCGCGCATGTCCCGCCGGTAGATATCGGTATAGATCTCCGCGATCTCCGCGCAGCTCTTCCCGGTCTTCTCCGACGCCGCGATGATCTTGTCGTCCACGTCGGTGATGTTCCGGGCATAGACGACATGGTCCGCGCCATAGATGCGCCGCAGCAGGCGGAACAGCGTGTCGAAAACCACCGGCGGGCGGGCATTGCCGATATGGGCGTTGTTATAGACGGTCGGGCCGCAGACATAGAGCGTCACCCGCTCCGGGTCGGCCGGTTCGAAGTCGCGCTTTTTCCGCGCCAGCGTGTCGTGAAGTTTCAAAGTCATGGTCCGACCATCAGATAGCGGCGCGCCTGCTTGGGATAAACCCGCGCGCGAAGCAATCTTGCAGGCAAGGGTGGAACATCGCCGTCGCGCCTACTATCTAATGACCCACAGATACGAATGCACCGGCGTCCGCGCCGCGCTTTCGATCCGGAAACCGGTACTTTCCCGGCTTGAAATAGAGCCGGGCCCGTCAACGAAAGGATCCAGCGATGGACGCCATGACTCCCGAAAACGCCCGAATGACTGACGAAAACAAATCCAAGCGCCCCTCTCGCGAGGCGGCGGAAGCCGCCGTGCGCACGCTGATCGCCTGGACCGGCGACAACCCGGACCGCGAAGGCCTGCTGGACACGCCCAAGCGCGTGGTCAGCGCCTATGAAGAATGGTTCGCCGGCTATGACCAGGACCCGGTCAAGGAACTCTCCCGCACGTTCGAGGATGTTCAAGGCTATGACGACATCGTCATGCTCCGCAATATCGAGGTGGAGAGCCATTGCGAGCATCACATCGCCCCCTTCATCGGCAAGGCGCATATCGCCTATTTGCCGGAGAAGCGCGTCGTCGGCATTTCCAAGATTGCCCGCGTGGTCGAAATCTACGCCAAGCGCCTGCAGACGCAGGAAACCATGACCGCGCAAATCGCCGACGTCATCACCGAGGTTCTCAAGCCCCGCGGCGTGGCCGTATTCATCGACGCGATCCACGAATGCATGACGACGCGCGGCGTGCACCACCAGAATGTTTCCACGATCACCACGCAATTTACCGGCGCATTCCGCGACGATTCGATGCTGAAGGAACGCTTCCTCCAACTCGCGCAAAGCTAGAATATTTGCCAAATCAATGAATGCGGGGCGGTCCTTCGGGGCCGCCCTATCTCATGCCCGCGCTCCCAAATAGGCTTGTTTAATCAAACCTGAAGCCCGGAATCATCGACTCGCCGTCCGGCAAATATCTCCATCCATTTCACACAGCCAGAAATATATATTTTCAACATTAACTATCTTCTTGAAATGATGTATGTTTCTTCAATCGATGGTTGTATTGATTGACTCGCAGTCATTGAGTAATCAAACCAGTGCGCCTTTCGCGGCCGGCGCTTTAACCATCACCAATTGGCCGCACAGCCGCCTAGAATGAGGTTGGTCCATGACCAAGCTGACACCTGAAGCCTGCCGCGCCGCCCGCGCCCTGTTGCGATGGACGATGCGTGATCTCTCCCGCGAGGCGAATGTCGCCCTGACCACCGTTCACCAGTTCGAGAACGGCCTCCGCGCGTCCATTCGCCGTGTGACGGAGGAAAAGATGACGAACGCTTTCGCCAGCAAGGGCGTGGAAATCGTCAACAAGAACGGGACCGGCGCCCGCCTGCTCCAGAAAGAGCGACAACCCGGCTGAGGCCTTGCCTCAGCGACCCCTTCAATAGCCGGTTCTCCGGCTCTTGGCCCTCGCGAACCTTCTCAGGGTGAAGCGACAGCGCGTGACCGCGCGCTAACGGATCCGGCGGAACCTTTGCGTTCGCTTGCAAACATCCAGGCCGCCGCCGCACAAATTCCCGCCTCCAGAAGCATCGTCCAGTGGGTCAGGAAATTCCACGGCCAGGCCCGCGCGAGCTGTGTGGGGTCGGTCAGCTTCAGCGGCGTGAAGTCGAACGGCGCGGCCCAGTAGATATTCCACGTCACCGTATCCAGGCACAGATGAAGCGCGATCCCCGCCAGCAGCGCCCGCAGGGTCAGCTGCGCCGCCGGTCCCGCCCGCTTCGCCAGAACCAGCAACGCCACGCCCAGCGCCAGCCAGGTCAGCGGCCAGTGCAGCGGCGAATAATAGTGATGCGTGGCCACCGGCGGGCCGAACAGCGCGAAATAGGGAACGTCGAAATCCGGCGTCACGCCCCCCAGCATGAACGCCCAGGCGGGACCGCGGCGCGGCCTCACGAAGCGTGAAAGCAGATAGCCGGCAGGCGCGTGCGCGAAAATCATCGGCCAATCCCCGTCGATGCCCGACCCTCGGGTTTTCGCCCAAGCCTGTTGAAATGATTTGGCGACGCGCGCGTGACAAATACGCGACTCTATTGTGACTTCTGCAACACAGCGCGCCGGCTTCGCCGGTTCACGGCCGAGACCAGAACGAAGCTGAGAAGCATCAGCAGGAACCAGGAGCCCAGCTTGGCGACCGGCACCACCGTCCAACCCGCCATCTGGTCGGGATAGCGCCACGCCGCGCCGAACGTGCCGATATTCTCCGCCAGCCAGATGAACAGCGACACCAGCAGGAATCCCAGCAGCAACGGCATCTTCCGCGCCTTCGCCGCTGGATGAAAATATACCCAGCACCGGCCATAGAGGACCGCCGCCGCGGCGAACAGCAGCCAGCGGATATCAGGCAGGAAATGATGGCTGAAGAAATTCACATAGGCCGCCGCAGCCAGGACCAGAGTCGTCCAGAAGGGCGGATAATGGCTGAAATGCATGTCGAACAACCGCCAGGCGCGCGCCAGATAGCTGCCGACCGCGGCGTACATGAAGCCGGAAAACAGCGGCACCCCGGCCAGCCGCAGCACGCTGGACTCCGGATAGATCCATGACCCCTGCGAGACCTTGAATATCTCCATCGCGGTCCCGGCCACATGGAAGACCAGGATGACCTTCGCCTCGTTTAGCGTCTCCAGCCGCGTGGCGATCAGCAGCAATTGCAGCGCCAGCGCCCCCAGCACCAGAAAGTCATAGCGCGCCAGCGCCGCGTCCTGCGGATACAGCCAGTAAGTCCCCAGGATCAGCGCCAGCATCGCTCCGCCAAACAGGCAGGCCCAAGCCTGTTTCACGCCGAACCGGACAAACTCATAGCCCCAGGCCGTGAGCTTTCGCTCCGCCGCCCACGCGCTCAGGCGGGCGTCGGTCTCCAGCAACAGGCGGGGCGGCGGGGAAAGCAGCGGCATGGGTGAAAGCTACCCCGTCCCGCAGGGCCAGAATATGGCGTGGCGGCGCGTCAGCCCCGGGTGATCTTCCCGCCCGGCTCGGCGCCCCACACCGCATAGGTTTCGCGGTTGAACGTCCGGCTTTCGATGGTTGAAACGCGGACATACTCCCCGCTGGCGCCGTCCCGCGTGAAGGTCAGGATCAAGCAGCCGCGGTCTTTCCAGTTCATGTGCTGAACATCCTCGGCGGCGTCTTCGACCATCTTGCCGAAATCCACGAACGGCGCCTGGTAATCGGAATACATGCCGGGGCTGGAAACGCTGGTCACGCCGAACTCCACCCCGCGCCGCCCCCCGGCCGCGTCGGTCAGGTCATTGGCCCAGAAGGCGTGCGTGTCGCCGGTCAGCGCCGCCAGGTTCGCGCCCGCATCGCGCGCCGCGTCATACAGGCGCTCCCGCTCGGCGCCATAACCGTCCCAGGCGTCCAGATTCATCGGCAATTCCCAGTGCGAGCGTTCAAGGAAGGCCATGTTCGCCTCCGCCCCCTGCCCGCGATTCATCATCGCCCTGTACCACCAGGGCAGGTCCTGCGCGTAGCGCGGCCCGCGCACCCGGGCCATGATCACCTGATTGCCCAGCGCCTGCCACGCCACGCCGGCGCGGCGCGACCGCTCCATCTCTCCCGCCACGAAATCCAGCTGCGCCGCGCCCATCAATTCGCGCTCCGCCGCGTTCGTCTCCGCCATGAAGGCCGCCACGTCCGGCCGCCGCTTCACGTTGCGCGGCAGCTTCCGCCGTTCCGACAGCCGCTTCAGCTCCCGATAGCCGGTGATTTCCCGCCAGCCGTCCCGCGTGCGCTCCACCAGCGCCGGCAGACGCTCGATGCCCGGGCCGTCCGCCCCCGCATCGGCCATCACCGGTTCCGCCCCGGAGACGTCGAACGCCATTTCCGGATAGGTCAGCCCCTCCGAAAAACTGGTCTGCGCCGACCGCGCGGTCAGCCGCGTTTCCAGCATCACCAGGCTGGCCGCCTGCCCGAAATCGAAGCTCCGCCAGATCGCCTCGCGCGCCCGGCCCGCTTCCGGCTCCCGGATCGGCATCCACTCCATATAGGCCTGCACCGCGGCGCGCTTGCGGGCGTCCCATCCGCCCTCGCCTTCATTATGGTTCTCCGCGCCGCCGGACCAGCTGTCATTGGCCGTCTCGTGATCGTCCCAGACGCAGATGAAGGGATGCGCCGCGTGCGCCGCCTGCAGGTCCGCGTCGCCGCGATACTGGGCGTAGCGCGTGCGGTAGTCGTCCAGGCTGACAATCTCGTGCGCGGGGTCCGGCCCCCGCCCGTTCTCCATCCCCCACTCGGTGGCGTAGCCCCCGGCCGCGTATTCGTAGATGTAGTCGCCCAGATGCACCACGGCGTCGAGGTCGTCGCGCTCGGCCACTACCCGGTAGACATTGAAATATCCCGCCGGAAAATTGGAGCAGGAAACCGCCGCCAGTTTCGCCTGCGCCGCGTCCGCCCCCGGCAGGGTGCGCGTCCGCCCGACGGGGGAGACATTGTCCCCCGCCCGGAAGCGATAGAAATAGGTCTGGCCCGGCGACAGCCCGTCCACGTCAATCTTCACGCAGAAATCACGCCCCGGCCCGGTTTCCGCCGCGCCGCGGCGCACCACGTTCGCCATCTCCGCATCGCGCGCCACTTCCCAGCGCACCGCCGTCGCGCCGCCGCTCGGCGGAACCGCGCGCGTCCACAGGATCACCCGGTCGGCCTGCGGATCGCCGGAGGCCACGCCATGCGTAAAAGCGGCGGTCTCTTCCGATTGCGCCCGCGCCCCGGCGGGCAGGGCCGCGCCCCCGGCCAAAATCCCCATCAGGCTGCGGCGTGTCAGGTCCAGCTTGGTCATCGTGTTTCCCCCTTTTGGCGCGGCGCTTTGTAGGTCCGGCATGTGTCAGCGCTTTGACGCGGCGTCAGGGCAGGTTAAGCGATGTTTCATGACAGGCGAAGCGGAGATCAGGCGGCTAAACGCCACGGACGAGGACGCGGGCGAGCGCATCGACCGCTGGCTGGCCGAAACTTTCGAGGATCTTTCCCGCACGCGCTGCAAGGCGCTGATCGAGGACGGCCAGCTCTCGCTGGACGGCGCGGCGATGACCGACCCCTCCGCCAAGGTGCGCGTCGGCGATTACGCCCTCTCCATCCCGGCCCCGGCGGAGGCCGAGCCCAAACCCGAAGACATCCCGCTGGACATCCTGTTCGAGGACGATGAGCTGATCGTCGTTAACAAGCGCCCCGGCCTCACCGTCCACCCGGCCCCGGGCGCGTGGTCGGGCACGCTGGTCAACGCCCTGCTCCACCACTGCGCGGACTCCCTGTCCGGCATTGGCGGCGTGCAGCGGCCCGGCATCGTCCACCGTCTGGACAAGAACACCTCCGGCGTTCTGGTGGTCGCAAAGTCCGACGCCGCGCATCAGGGCCTCAGCGAGCAATTCGCCGCCCACAGCGTGGAGCGCGCCTATATCGCGCTGGCCCGCACCGCGCCCAAACCGCGCGAGGGCCGGATCGAGACGCGCATCGCCCGCTCTCCGCACGACCGCAAGAAAATGGCGGTCGTCCGCAACCCGGACTCCGAACACGGCAAGACCGCCGTCACCAATTACCGCACGCTGGCGACCTTCGGGCAGGAACCGGGCGCGCCCGCCGGCACGCCCGCGGCCTGCGAGGTGGAATGCCGCCTGGAAACCGGGCGCACGCACCAGATTCGCGTTCACATGACCCATATCGGCTGCCCGATTCTGGGCGATGGCACATATGGCCGTCAGGCGACGCTGAAGAAGATCGCCACTCCGCAGGGCGAAGTGCTGCAGGATTTCCGCCGCCAGGCCCTGCACGCGGCCATTCTGGGCTTCATCCATCCGGTCACGGGCGAGAATTTGCGCTTCGAGACGGAACTGCCCAAGGACATGCAGCGCCTGCGCAAGTTTCTGGAACGCTTGTGATTCTCCAATGTCGTTAATCGCGCGCTAACCGCGTCTATAAATCTCTATTTAAAAGCTCCGGCCTACATTCACGCCCCGAACACTGGGGACCGCTATGTCCGGACTTATTCGATTCTTCAGACGCATATCCGGCGACGAGCGCGGCAATACCGCGATCATTTTCGCCCTTTCGATCCTGCCCGTGATCCTGCTGGTCGGGGCGGCTGTCGACCTGTCGGGCATGCACGGCAAACGCTCCGCCCTTCAGTCCGCGCTGGACGCGGCCGCGCTAGCGGCGGCGAAAATGCCGTATAACAGCTCCGAAGCGGACGTGATCGAAACCGCGACACGCTTCGCCAACGCCAATTTCGACGGCGAGATCCAGAACCTGCAGGTTGTACGCGCCGATGACTCCATCACCGTTACCGGCGAGTCTCCCGCCGACCTGATGTTCCTGTCCGGCTTCGGTATGGATGACCGCTCGGTCTCCACCATGTCCCAGGCCACCCGCGGCGCGCACAAGGTCGAGGTCGTCATGGTGCTGGATAATTCCGGCTCCATGCGCGGCTCCAAGCTGACCTCCCTGAAACGCTCCGCGCGCACGCTGGTCGATACGCTGACCTCGACCGAGGCCAAGCCCGGCACCACCAAGATCGGACTGGTCCCTTTCACGGCGGCCATCAATGTCGGCCCGGACAATTTCAACGATACGACCCTTGCGGCCTGGCTCGACAAGGAAGCGCGCGCGGATCAGCACACTGAAATCTTCGACAGAAACCTGAATCGCTTCACCGCGCTGCAACAGATCGGTCAGCAATGGGGCGGCTGTGTCGAAACCCGGCCCTATCCGCTGGATGTCAACGACACGCCGCCGAACAACGCCGTCCCGGAAACGCTTTTCCAGATTTACTTCGCGCCGGATGAGCCGGACCTTCAGCCGGGCAACTACGAGCCGGACGACTATTATCCGAATAATTATCTGGATGATTGGACCGGGTCCAAACCGGAGGACCCCTGCGCCGGCTTGTCAGGATGGGCTCTTCTGCTTTGCAGGATCTACAGCGCCGACGACGACGACGACGATCAATATGATAGCCAGGAACCTCCCTGGTACGATGGCGGCGACTATCACAACAAGGCGTCGAACCGGAAAAAAGGCCAACTCTACGCTCCTAAATACCAGAAAAGCGAATATGAAGCCCACAACGGCGAGGGCCCGAACTATGGTTGCCTGGCCAAACCAATTCAGCCGTTGACCGAGCGTTTCACCGAAATCCGCAGCGCCATTGAGGCGATGGACGCCAGCGGCAACACCAATATCCATGAAGGCATCGCCTGGGGCTGGCGCGCCCTGTCCCCGACGCCGCCTTTTACGGAGGGCGCGTCTTATGATGATCGGGAAACAAAAAAATTCCTGATCCTGTTGACTGACGGCGCCAACAACATCACGGCCAATGAAGGCAGTAAGAACCATAACGTGTCGATTTATTCGCCCTATGGCTATGCGCGGCAGGAAAACCCGCGTTTCCTGACCAATCCTGACTCGACGTACGAAATTCGTCAGGAAATGGATTCCCGCACGGCGCAGACCTGCGAGAACGCCAAGGCGGCCGGGATCACCGTTTTCACGATCGCCTTTGACGTGAACGATGACGACATCGAGGATCTGATGGAGGACTGCGCCAGCGGCTCAAATCGCTACTTCCTGTCGCCCAATCCCGGTGACCTGGAAGAGACGTTCGAGACCATCGTCAACGAGATCACGGAACTGCGCCTCAGCCAGTAAGCGCGCCAATCATGCTTTCGTGCAGCGCCGCGCCCTTGGGGCGCGGCGTTTTTCGTTCCATCTAGCGCCCGACGGACAGCGAACAGACTGGAGACCTGCCCCATGACCCGGTTCAAGACCCATACGCCCGAAACCGCGCCCGAAGGCGCGCGCGACCTGTTGAAAGCGCAAAAGGACAAGCTGGGCTTTATTCCCAATCTCTATGGCAATCTGGCGGAGTCGCCCGCCGCGCTGAAAGCCTATCTGCAGATGACGGAAATCTTCGCCGGTTCGTCCCTCTCCACGGCGGAACGCCATGTCGTCTGGCTGGCGGCCGCGGCGGAGAATGAGTGCCATTATTGTGTCGCCGCCCATACCGGCATGGCAAAGTCCGGCCGGGTCGATGACGCCGTCATCGAGGCAATCCGGGAAGGCGACCCCATCGCGGACGATCGGCTGGAAGCCCTGCGCGTCTTCACCGAAACCGTCATTCGCGAGCGCGGCTGGGCGCCGGAAGAGGAGGTCGCGGCCTTCATCGAGGCGGGCTTTACCCGGGAAAACGTGCTGGAAGTGGTGCTGGGCGTCGCCCACAAAACCCTGTCCAACTACGTCAATCACATCACCGGCACGGCGCTGGACAAAAAGTTCGGCCAGTTTTCATGGGACGGGGCGGGCATCCCGGACGACGCCTCGCAAGCCTAGTCGAGTTCTCCGGCGATCCAGCGTTCGGCCAGCCGGCGCGCAATCGCCGCGCTGGGCGGCATGACCAGGGTTTCGCTGCGGCCTTCCAGCGCGGCGGCGACCTCTTCACGGCTGTACCAGCGCGCATCTTCAAGTTCCTTGGCGTCAATCTTGATTTCGACGCTCCGGGCGTCCGCGTGCAATCCGATCATCAGCGATGAGGGAAACGGCCAGGGCTGGCTCTCGACATAGCGCACCGCGCCCAGCTCCACGCCCGCCTCTTCCATCGTTTCCCGGCGGCAGGCGTCCTCTATGGTCTCGCCCGGCTCTATGAAGCCCGCCAGCGCCGAATAAATCCCCTCCGGCCAATAGCCCTGACGCCCCAGCAGCGCCCGGCCGCCCTCGGTGATCCACATGATCGCCACCGGATCGACGCGCGGAAAATGCTCCGCCTCGCATTCTGTGCACACGCGCTTGCCGCCGCCTTCGGCCTGCCGGGTGCGCGCGCCGCAGACGGCGCAATACTGGTGACGCCCCCGCCATTCGATCAGCGACCGCGCGTGACCGGCAATCCCCGCCTCGTCGGCGCTCAGGCTCGCCGCGCCCATCCGAAGGTCCATGAATTCACCCGCAACGCCCGGGTCCGGCGCCCCGATATCGGGGTCCAGCATGGCGGCGAGTCGCGGCGCGCCATCCTGCAACCCCAGAAATATCAGCGGCCCTTCCACGGGCAGCCAGTCCAGCGCGGCGCCCTTGATCCAGACCAGTTGCCCGGAATCCACAAAGGGTTGCCCCCGCCAGTACAGGATCGCCCGCGCCTGCGGGGATTCCGCCTGCTCCGCGATCCAGCTTTCATCGGTACGGTTGTTGCCGCCCCGGTCCAGCGGCGACTGCGTAAAGGCAAGGATATCTGCTGACGGCATGGAACACCTTTTCGGACCTGCGCGCTGTCACGCCCGCGCTGGAATTGCACCTGCCCCCCTTACGTCAGGGGAGACGGAATCCCAAGTCCGGCGCGTTGAGAGAAGGGGTCTTTAAAACCCCCGGACAAAAAAGGACTGACAACAATGTTCAAGACCGTTCTGCTAACCGCCGCCGGCGTCGCTCTGATGAGTGGCGCTGCCCATGCCCAGACCAATGACGACAATAAAGGCTTCTACGGCAATCTGGGTTACTCCTATTTCGCCCTGGGCGACTCCACCGATGGCGATCTGGACTTCGACGGCCCGGACTTTGACGCGGCCACCCTGCGCGGCGGCTATGAGTTCAACGAGTTCTTCGCCCTTGAGGCCGAAGGCAGCATTGGCCTCAGCGATGACAGCATCGGCAATTTCGACTTCGAGAACGAAGACGGCAACCCGGTGACCGGTCAGGCTGACGCTGACCTGAACCACCAGGTCGGCGCCTTCGCCAAGGCGTCCTACCCCGTCACCCCGACCTTTGACGTGTTCGCGCGCGCCGGCGTGGTCGATGCTTCCATCGACATTGACGCCGCGGTTGACCAGCAAGGCGAAAGCGTTCCGGGCATCGAGGATGGCGGCGATCTCGGCTTTGCCGCTGGCGGCGGCGCCGAGTGGATGTTCGCCGGCAAGAACGGCGTGCGGGCCGAATATACCCGTTACGAGTTCGACAATGGCGACGCCGACTCCGCGACCATCTCCTATGTTCGCAAGTTCTAAAGCCGCCTGACGCGCCTCGCTCGAGGCTCGCGTTAAACCCTGCGCCCCCGCTGGATCCTCCCCCCGGCGGGGGCGCAGTCATGTCCGGGCATGGCCGGTTCCTGTCCCCGGCCTGTCCGCCGCTTCATCCGCCGGACACAAACTGACGGCCGGGTGACGAAAATCTCACCCCGGGCACAGCCTGCGGCAAGCTGGCGCGCCGCATCATGCCTCCTGTCGATTGCGGACCGCTGAAGAAGGGTCCGCTGCGTGGGACCGCTCAAGGACAGGAGCCTTAGAACAATGAAAACCGTTTTCGTCGCTACCGCCGCCGCCCTTTTCGCCCTTGCGGGCGCCGCTCAGGCGGGTGAGGTCACGCTGACCTATTCCGACAATGATCTGGCCAGTGACGCCGCCGTCGGCGGCTTCTACGGCAAGATCGAAAAAGCCGCGTGGAGCGCCTGTGACGGGCAAGGCATGCGCGGGCTGGAGGAATACAAGGCGCTGAACCATTGCCGCGCTTTCGCCGTGCAGGCCGCGGTCGAGGATGTCAACCATGACCGCCTGTGGGCGCATCACGGGGCCAGCGGCAACCCCACCGTCCGTATCGCGCAGGAGGACCGCCAGCGTTACGCCGCCTCGCGTATCAAGCTGGCAAGGGCCGGCGGCGACTGAACAGCCCCCGCCGTCAAGCCGCAGAAGGTTCCGCGCCGGGCCCCTCTCCCGGCGCGGAACTGCGTCCGGCCCCGCCCTCATGGAAACTTCCTGAGGCGGCGCCTTGCACGCGAAGCCCTGAAACGCGATATACCCTTTCAGGAAGATCGGCGGCGGACGGAGTCCTCGCCAACCCGGTCAGGTCCGGAAGGAAGCAGCCGTAACGAGATTTCTCCGGGTCGCTGTCCGGTCTTCCGTTTTCCCCACAGTTTAAGCAGCGCCGCCGACTCGCCCGCGCCGTCCGCCTCTATTAAGACTGGAGACTATGGACGACTCGCCGGAAACGGAGTCCGTCAGGGACGACGCCACCCTCGACATGGGCCTGGACCCCGCGCCGCAACAGGCTGCGCGGGACTATCAGGTGCTGGCCCGCAAATACCGCCCCGCCAGTTTCGAGGACATGATCGGCCAGGACGCGATGGTGCGCACGCTGCGCAACGCCTTCGGCGCCGGCCGCATCGCCCACGCCTACATGCTCACCGGCGTTCGCGGCATCGGCAAGACGACCACCGCCCGCCTGCTCGCCCGCGCCCTCAATTACGAAACGGACGAGGTTCACGAGCCGCAGATCGACCTGCATCCGCCGGGCCGGCACTGCGAAGCGATCATGACCTCCCGCCACCCGGACGTGATCGAGATGGACGCCGCCTCCCACACCGGCGTCGACGAGATGCGGGAGCTTCTGGACGGCGTGCGCTACGCCCCGGTCCAGGCGCGCTACAAGGTCTATATCGTGGACGAGGTCCACATGCTCTCCGGCCACTCCTTCAACGCCTTGTTGAAGACGCTGGAGGAGCCGCCGCCGCACGTGAAATTCGTCTTCGCGACCACCGAGATCCGCAAGGTCCCGGTGACCGTTCTCTCCCGCTGCCAGCGCTTCGATCTCAAGCGCGTCGACTCCCCCACGCTTGTCGCCCACCTTCAGGGCGTCTGCGGGAAGGAGAACGCCAATGTCGGGGAGGACGGCCTGCGCCTGATCGCCCGCGCCGCCGAAGGCTCGGTCCGCGACGCCCTCTCCCTCCTCGACCAGGCCATCGTGCAGGCCGACGAGGGGCAGGAAGTGGACGCCGCCGCCGTGCGCGACATGCTGGGCCTGGCCGACCGCGCCCGCGTGCTGGACCTGTTCGAGGCCGCCGCGCGCGGCGACGCCGCCGCGGCCTCGAAAGAGATTCACGAACAATACAGTTACGGCGCCGACCCGCTGACCATATTGCGCGACATGCTGGATTATTCGCATGAACTCTCCCGCGCCGCCGCGCTGGGCGACGAGGCGGATTTCGACGCCGCGCCCGATCATGCGGCCCGCCTGAAAGAGCTCGCCGGCAATCTCAGCCAGGGCCAGCTCTCGCGCATCTGGCAGGTCCTGCTGAAGGGGCATGAGGAAGCGCGCATCGCCCCCGACCCGCTGGCCGCGGCCGAGATGACCATTTTGCGCCTCGCCGTCGCCGCCGGCCTGCCCTCGCCCGAGGAAGCGGCGCGGCGGCTGGCGGGCGAAGCCTCCGGCGCTTCGGCGCCGCCCCCGCCGCCCCCTTCGGGTTCCGGCGGCGCAGAGGCGCGCGGGTCCGAAACGCGCTCCGGCCAGTCCTCCGGCGGCGGCGATCAGCCCGTGGCCCGCCTGCAGATGCAGCCTGAGGAGGTCGATGACGGCAATGACCTGCCGCCCGCGCCCAACACCCTGGCCGAGGCGGTGGAGC